>JAIIUG010000098.1:0-6998 GCA_022739635.1 Collinsella sp.
TCGTCCGTATAATAAACTTCGTTGCTTGAGAGCACGCACCTATTCCTCGGTAGCTCAATGGTAGAGCACGCGGCTGTTAACCGCGCTGTTGTAGGTTCGAGTCCTACCCGGGGAGCCAGAATTTCTCAGCCCTTTCCGTTGGGCTTTTAAATTCCTCGGTAGCTCAATGGTAGAGCACGCGGCTGTTAACCGCGCTGTTGTAGGTTCGAGTCCTACCCGGGGAGCCAGGTTGTGAAACCCGTCGCTTATGCGGCGGGTTTTTTCATGTCTTGATCGCCTGTGGCGAACGTTACCGTATCAACATTTCGTGTCGAGGATGTAATCGCGAACCCCGCCGCCTTAACACGGCGCGGTCGTTGTAAAATACTGGAATGATTGCTCCCACGACATGGTGCCGCGAGCACCAGAAAAGGAGATTCTTGTGTCTGAGACCATTAACGGCAGCCTGAGCGTCTCGAACGACGTTATTGCCGATATTGCCGGTTATGCCGCGATGACGTGCTACGGCGTCGTCGGTATGGCCGAACAGCTCCAGGGCGCCGAGAGCGTGCGCCTGCTTGCCGGCCAGCGCCTCCGCAAGGGCGTGCTTGTTTCCGCCGACGAGAACGGCCTTACGGTTGACCTTCACGTCGTGCTCGAGAACGGCGTCAACATGAAGTCCGTCTGCCACAATCTTTCGAGCTCCGTCGCCTTCACCCTGCAGGAGATCGCCCAGATCGATCCCGCTAGCCTTAAGATCGGCATTCACATCGACGCGCTCAAGAGCCGTCTGAACTAGCATCCGAATACGGAGATTTCACCACTCATGATTGCAAAGACCATTCGCACCTGTTTTCCGATCGCTGCGGCTGCCGTTTCCGAAAAGGCCGAGGAGATCAACAAGCTCAACGTCTTCCCCGTACCTGACGGCGACACCGGCACCAACATGTCGCTCACGCTCGCTTCGGTGACTAAGGAGCTTTCCGCCCTTCCCGCCGACGCCGACATGGAGGCCATTGCCGGTGCCATCACCCACGGCTCCTTGATGGGCGCCCGCGGCAACTCCGGTGTCATCACCTCGCAGATTCTGCGTGGTGTGGCCGAGGGCCTTGTCTCTGCCGATGAGCCCATTACGTCCGCCAATATCGCCTTCGCCTTCCGTCGTGCCGTCAAGGTCGCCTTCCAGGCTGTCCGTAAGCCCATCGAGGGCACGATCCTCACGGTTCTGCGTGATGTTTCGACCAAGGCAGACGAGTGCGAAAAGAAGAAGTTCTCTGCCGAGGATGCGCTCGACGCCATCGTCGTCGAGGCCTACCAGTCCGTCGCCCGCACACCCGACCTGCTGCCCGTCCTCAAGGAGAACGGCGTGGTCGACTCCGGCGCCTTTGGCTTTGCCATCTTCTTGGAGAACTTTGTTGCCGCCGCTCTTGGCCGCAGCACCGTGGTCGAGGATTTCTCCGCCACGTTTGATTCCGCCGGCTCTGCCCGTGACGCCGCTCTTGGCCGTGTCGAGATCGAGGCTAACGACGACTGGGAGGGCTCGGAGTTCCGCTACTGCAACGAGTTCCTCTTTAAGGCCGACGCTCCCTTTGACGAGGACGAGTGCCTTAAGTTCCTGGGTTCCATGGGCGACTGCGAGCTGCTCGTTGGTGCCTATCCCGACTACAAGATCCACGTGCACTCCAACACCCCCAACCTGGTGCTCGAGCACATGCTGCAGCTCGGTCAGATCTATGAGGTCTTTATCCACAACATGGAGATGGAGGCCCACGACCGTACCGCTAAGATCCACGAGGACCAGGAGAAGGCCGCCGAGCCCGCGAAGGCCCTGGGCTTTGTCGCCGTTGCGGCTGGCTCTGGTGAGGCCGACATCCTCAAGTCCCTCGGCGTCGATGTGATCGTGTCGGGTGGCCAGACCATGAACCCCTCGACTGCCGACCTGCTGGGCGCAGTGGACCAGGTCAACGCGACCTCGGTCATCATCCTTCCCAATAACGGCAACATCCGCATGGCTGCCGAGGCTGCTGCCTCCGCCTGCACCGACAAGAAGGTCGCCGTCGTTCCCACCAAGACCGTCCCGCAGGCCTTCTCCGCGCTGTTCGCGGTCCTGCCCGATTCCGAGCTCGAGGACGCCGTTGCCGCTATGGTCGATGCCATCAGCGAGGTCCGCGATGGCGAGGTCACCCGCGCCGTGCGCGACTCCAGCGCCTCCGACGGCTCGCCGATTCACTCCGGTGACGTCATGGGCATCATCGCCGGTTCCATCGACGTGGTCGGCTCCGACGTGAAGCAGGTCACGCTCGACTGCATCAACCGCATGCAGGAGGAAGAGGAGGGTGACGCGCTGACGATTCTGGCCGGCGAGGAACTGTCCGACGAGGCCTTCCAGGAGATCGTCGAGGCCATCGAGGAAGCTCAGCCCGACTTGGAGGTTGATGCCCATCGTGGCGAGCAGCCGCTCTATCCCGTGATCTTCTCGATCGAGTAGGCTCTGCCTATGTCCGAGCTGTGCTCCGTGCCGCGCGTCTCGGAGCGTTTTGCCCAGAGCAATGCGCTCGACGAGGATATCGCGCGACTCAAATATGTTTCGGGTAAACGTGAGGAGGCCCTTCGCCGTCTGGGAATTCGGACGGTGGGGGACCTCCTTCTCCATATTCCTCATCGCTACCTGGATTTCACTTGCTCTTGGTCCATTGAGATGGCTCCCATCGGTACCGTGTGTACCATCATCGCCACGGTCGATCGTATCGTTCAAAAGCAGCCCCGTCCGCGTATGCAGGTGACTGAGGTCTCGCTCGTGGACGAGACGGGCGTGCTGCAGGTTGCTTTTTTCCGTCAGCCTTGGATTGCCCAGCAGTTCAAGCAGGGCGACCGACTGGCCGTGATGGGCAAGGTCGAGTTTGCCTACGGCTTTAAGCAGATGGCCTCGCCCCACTTTGAAAAGCTCGAGGACGGTCGCGCCGCAGGTACCATTTTGCCAGTCCACTACGTAAGTGACGGCGTGAGTCAGGCATGGATGCGCCGTATCGTGAGCGGTGCGCTCGAAGTGGTCGCCAATCCGTTCGATCCCATTCCCGCACCGCTGCGTGCAAAGCGGAAGCTCATGAGCAATGCCCGTGCGCTGCGCTCGATCCACTTTCCCTCGAGCATGGCCGAGCGTGACATCGCACGCCGGCGTCTTGCCTACGAGGAGTGCCTCTGCTTGCAGCTCGCGCTGCGTCTGCGCAACGATGGCGGTATGGTCGACGTCGTGCCTTATGCGCATGTCGCGGGCGAGCATTTTGCTGCGCTTAAACAGGCCCTGCCGTTTTCGCTGAGCGATGAGCAGGAGGCTGCATTTCAAGACATCCTGCATGACATGTGCGATGGCGTTCGCGTGATGAACCGTCTGCTGCTGGGCGACGTCGGTACCGGCAAGACCGCCGTTGCCGCCTGCGCGTTGGCGGTTGCGGCCGATAGCGGCACCCAGGCGTGCGTTATGGCGCCCACGGGCGTACTGGCGCGTCAATATGCCGATAAGACCGGGCCCTTGCTCTCGCAGGCTGGCGTGACCTGGGCGCTCTTGACGGGCGCCACGCCGGCGGCCGAGCGTGAACAGATTCATGCTCGACTCCAGTCTGGCGAACTCGACGTGCTCTTTGGTACCCATGCGGTGCTTTCGGAGAACGTCACGTTCAAGCATTTGTCGCTTGTGGTGATCGACGAGCAGCACCGCTTTGGCGTAGGCCAGCGTAACGCTCTACGCGCAAAGGGCCCGGGTGCCGACTTGCTGGTCATGACTGCCACGCCGATCCCGCGCACGCTGGCGCTTTCGGTGTACGGCGACCTGGATACGAGCATCATCCGCCATCGTCCCGTTCCGGGTGCCGGCGTGACGACGCGCGTCCTTACCGAGTCGAGTCGCGACCTGGCCTATGGCGCCATTCGCGAGGCGCACGAAAAGGGGCAGCAAGCCTACGTGATCTGTCCGCTCGTGGAGCCGAGCGACTCGGCCGATGAGCTCGAAGACGTACCCGGCATCGCTCGCGACGACGAGGGCCGCGTGACCGTGCCCGTGCCGTTGCATGACACGGCGACCGAGCTCGATCGCCTTCGTCTGGCATTACCGGGGCTTACCATCGAGCGTCTTCATGGCCGCATGCCGGCGGGGGAGAAGGACCGGGTCATCGATGCCTTTAAGCGTGGCGAGATCGATGTGCTCGTCTCGACCACGGTGGTCGAGGTGGGCGTTGACGTGCCTAACGCCACCGTCATGGTCATCGAGAATGGCGAGCGCTTTGGTTTGGCGGCCTTGCACCAGCTTCGCGGGCGCGTAGGCCGCGGCAGCGTGTCGGGTACGTGCCTGGTCATGACGCACTCCAAGGGCAACGGCGGCGCGTCCGCGGCACAAGACCGCCTCCAGTCGCTCGAGAAGACCTCGGACGGCTTTACGCTCGCCCAGATGGACCTGCGTCTGCGCCACGAGGGCGAAATCCTGGGTTACCGCCAGCATGGCGGCGTGACCTTGCGCTTTGTTGACCTCGATGCCGACGAGGAATTGATCGAGTGGGCCCATTTGGACGCGGTCGAGCTCTTGCGGTATGCTTGCAACCTTGACTCCGTGGCGACGCGCCCCTTGCGCGATGCAGTCGCCATGCGGTATCGACACATCTTTAAGGAGGTCAGCGGAGGATGAGAATCATCGGCGGCGAATGGCGCGGTCGCAAGATCGAGGAGCCCCGTGGTCGCGATGTCACCCGCCCCACGACCGATCGCGTGCGCGAGGCGTGCGCATCTATGGTCATGTCGGCATTCGACTTCGATCTGGACGAGGTCCGCGTGCTGGATGCCTTTGGCGGTTCCGGCGCCTTGGGCATTGAGATACTCTCGCGCGGTGCCCGCTCGCTCACCACGTTCGAGATCGATCGCAACGCTGCTCGTCTGATTACCAAGAATATCGAGTCGCTGTGCCGTGACCGTGCGCGTTGGCGCGTGGTGACGGGCGACGTGCTGGCAAGCGCCTCGCGCGGCCGCGTGCCGGGCGGTCCCTTTGACCTGGTCCTGCTCGACCCGCCCTATGCTTTTGGCGCCGAGCCGGTTGAGGAGCTGCTGCAAAACCTAGCTCAGCAAGGCTTGCTGTGGCAGGGCGCCTACGCGCTCTTTGAGCACGCCGCGGCCGATACGGGCGCTCACCCGACCGGTTTTGAGACCGTGCGCGAGAAGCGCTACGGCATAACTTCGGTTGACTTGCTGCGCTGGTCGGCCACGAACGGGGCCGACAATGCCGACGACAGCGACAATGACGAGGATGCGCCTTTGGAGGACGCCCATGAATGACACCATCAACCGCGTAATCGTCCCGGGCACCTTCGATCCCATCACGTTTGGCCATATCGACGTCATCCGCCGAGCCCGCCGCATCTTTCCCAGCGTGATCGTGGCCGTTGCCGAGTCGCAGGGTAAAAACGGCGTGGGTACCACCTTTATGCTCGACGAGCGCGTGGCGCTGGCACGTGAGGCGCTCGGTGATATTGACGGCGTCGAGGTGCTGCCCTTCACTGGGCTCTTGGTCGATTTTGCCCGCGAACAGGGAGCAGGAGCCGTGGTCAAGGGCCTGCGTGCCATGACCGACTTTGAGTACGAGCTGCAGCAGGCCGACCTCAACTACCGCCTGGATAACGAGTTGGAGTCCATCTTTGTCATGAGTGCGCCGCAGTACGGTTATATCTCGAGCTCGGTGGTTCGCCAGATTGCCTCGCTTGGTAGCGACGTCTCTAATTTTGTTCCGCCCAATGTGGTCAAGGCGCTTAAACATCGCTTTTCGTGACGTTTTTTAATGCCTGGTGGCATGTGGTAAACTAACACGATGATATGTTACCTATGAAAGGAGACCGGATGCCGGGCGAGAATTTTCCTGGCGACAGGATCGTGAGTCTTGTCGACGAGCTCGAGGGGCTCATCGAAGAGGCTAAGACGCCGTTCGGCAAGAACGCCCAGATGAAGGTTATCGACGCCGACGTCTTCTTTAACATCCTCGACGAGATCCGCATGAGCTATCCCGAGGAATGGCAGAAGTCCCGCCGTATCCTCAAGGAGCGCGAGGAGCTTATGGCTTCCGCCGCCGCTCAGGCCGATTCCATCATCGCCGATGCTCAGCAGCAGGCCCTCACCATTGCCGGTGAGCAGGAGATCGTCCGCTTAGCGCAGCAGCAGGCCGACGACATTCGCGACCGTGCCCAGCAGTACGAGCGCGAGACGCGCTATGCCGCCGAGGACTACGCCGAGCAGGTCTTTACGCACCTCGAGGAGAATCTCAAGAGCCTGACCGGCACCGTCACCCGTTGCCGTCAGCAGCTCAACGAGGGTGCCGCCCAGCAGAATGGTCAGTGGTAATGGCTGAGTTCCCGAGCGTTACCGTCGATCTTTCCGAGCAGCTCGAGTTTCCCGGAGACTCGTACCCGCTGACCGGTAAGGTCGATGTCGCCACCTATACGGTGGGCGAGAAGGAGTACCAGCTACAGGACGGCATTGACTACGATGTGGTCTTTACCAATGCCGGCACCGGTGTTCTGCTTACGGGCATGGTCCGCGCGCACGCAACCGGTGAGTGCGACCGTTGCCTGGAGCCCGCTTCGTTTGATATTGCCGGTGAGATCGAGGAATTCTATCTCTTTAACGAGCCCGAGGACCCCGAGGCCTACGAAGATGGCTACGAGTTACTGGGCGAGGATCGCATTGTCGATCTGGGTGAGCCCATCAACGACGCGGTCGTCATGGACACGCCGTTCGTTGTCCTGTGCAAGCCCGATTGTCGCGGCCTATGCCCCACTTGCGGCATCAATCTCAACGTCGAGCAATGCGATTGCGCCGCTCAAGCAGAGGCCGAATGGGCCGCTGCCACGGAAAATCCATTTGCAGCATTGAAGAATCTCAAGCTTGACGAGTAAAACTGTGGTAGTATCGCTACTTGCGCGTAATCGCCACACTGGATAGTTCATAAGGAAGGTCACTATGCCCGTACCTAAACAAAAGCAGGGTCG
>JAIIUG010000010.1:0-39870 GCA_022739635.1 Collinsella sp.
CTCCCAGCGTTCGCGGTCCTCCCCCGCCTCGATAAGCTCGATGTCGCCATCGGCACACCACCGGCGCAGCTCGTCCAAACGGCGCCGCCATTCATCGCGCGGTTGAATATTGGGGTTGGTCCAGCAGATTGTGGGTTCAAACCCTTCCTCGCGCAGCAGGCGGACCGGCTCAAGCGAGCACGGCGCACAGCAGGCGTGCAACAACAACGGCTTCATCGACATCTCCTCACCCAAAAAAGCGCACGCCAAAGGACGTGTCCTCGCAGGCGACGATACGGCGATCGCGCAGAATGGTTCGCACGTAGTACCAGTCGCCCACGCACCCCGACAAATGCAAGCCGGCCGCCAGGTAGCACAGCAGCGGATAGCCCGAAAACGCAAACCCCAGGGCAAACGCTGCCGTCAAAAAGACCGTGGGCGCCAGGCAAATGGTCATGTAACGCCGATGCGAATACACAACGCCCTCGGCGCAGGCATAAATCATCGCAGTCTCGCGATTCGCCCCAAAGGTCACACGCACGCCCGCAGGCGCCAGCAGCTTAAAAAACACCGCATGCACCAGCTCGTGTACGGCAAACGACGCCGCACAAACAACAGCCACGCCGACTATCCAGCCCACGACCGCCGTCCAGCCGCCTGCCTCAGCCGCATCCAAGTCCGCAGGCCTGCCCAGCAGCATAAACACCGGCACCAGGCACACGGCAAACACGCCGACTACGACCATCCCCCACACAAAGCAGGCGTGCAGAAAATCCTCGTCCTCAAACGCATGTATGTTGGAAATCTCATTCATAACATCTTAGGATAGCGCCCCTGCCACGCACCCGCCCGCATGTGCGATAATGTCGAACGATATGCACGAATTGACCACCGCGCCGCCGAGCCCCGCGCCTGGCTGCGCCCTCACCATATGCGAAGGAGTCCCATGGCATCCAAATACTCCATGAACGACCGTCCCAGCTGGCCGCGCCGCGCCATCGTTACCGCCGGCGAGCCCTACGGCAACAAGGGCCTGCACTTTGGCCACGTCGGCGGCGTCTTTGTCCCGGCCGACTTCTTCGCCCGCTTCCTTCGCGACCGCCTGGGCCGCGAGAACGTCATCTTCACCTCGGGCACTGACTGCTACGGCTCGCCCATCATGGAGAGCTACCGCAAGCTCAAGGAGAACGAAGGCTACGATAAGTCCATCGGCGAGTATGTCGAGTCCAATCACTCCCGCCAGGCCGCGACCCTCATCAACTACAACATCAGCTGCGACATCTACGGCGGCTCGGGCCTTGAGCCGGCGGCCCAGATCCACAACGAGGTGACTGCCGAGATTATCAAGCGCCTGCACGAGCAGGGCACCATCTCCAAGCGCTCCACGCTGCAGTTCTACGATGCCAAGGCCGGCACGTTCCTCAACGGCCGCCAGGTCATCGGCCGCTGCCCCATCCAGGGCTGCAAGTCCGAGAAGGCTTATGCCGACGAGTGCGATCTGGGCCACCAGTTTGAGCCCGAGGAGCTCATCGCGCCCAAGAGCCAGCTCACCGGCGAGGTGCCCGAGCTGCGCCCGGTCGACAATCTCTACTTTGACCTGCCGGCCTACCTCGACTTTATGAAGACCTATACCGCCAAGCTCGCCCAGAACCCGCAGGTTCGCTCCGTGGTCTCCAAGACCATGGAGGAGTGGCTGCTGCCGGCTCAGCTCTACATCCAGAACAAGTTCCGCGAGGCCTTCGATGCCGTCGAGGACCAGCTTCCCGAGCACACCGTGCTGGAGCCCGAGGGCAACAAGAGCAGCTTTACCGTCACCTTCCCCAGCTGGAAGGAGCGCGACGACGCCCACGCGGTGCTCGCCAACGGCGGCGTGCGCTTCCGCAGCGGCAAGGCGCTCGTGCCCTTCCGCATCACCGGCAACATCGACTGGGGCGTTCCGGTGCCCCAGGTCGACGGCGTCTCCGACGTCACCTGCTGGTGCTGGCCCGAGAGCCTGTGGGCGCCCATCAGCTATACGCGTACCGTGCTCGCCCGCGATGCCAAGGCCGCCGGCGTGACCGAGGGCATCGCCGCCCAGGACGCCGCCCTCATGGGCGAGCCCGCTGCCGACTCCACGCAGGTGCCCGCGCCCACCTACCAGCACAGCTCGCTCGACTGGCGCGACTGGTGGTGCTCGGACGACGCGCAGATCTACCAGTTTATCGGTCAGGACAACATCTACTTCTACTGCATCGCGCAGACCGCCATGTGGGAGGCTCTGGGCTGGGACCTCACGCAGAGCACCGTCAGCGCCTGCTACCACCTGCTCTACATGGGCAAAAAGGCCAGCTCGTCCTCGCAGACGCCTCCCCCGCCGGCAGACGACCTGCTCAACCACTACACCTGCGAGCAGATGCGCGCGCACTGGCTGTCGCTCGGCCTGTCCGAAAAGCCGGTGAGCTTTAGCCCCAAGGCATACGACACGCGCGTAACCGGCAAGGACAAGGACGGCAACGAGGTACACGCCTGCGACGACAAGCGCGTCATCGACCCCGCCCTTAAGGAGAGCGCGCTGCTGACCGGCGTCTTCAACCGCCTGGCCCGCAGCTGCTTCTACGGCGTCGCCGTCAAGGAAGGCGACGAGAGCCCCTACCGCAACGGTTGCATCCCCGCCGGTGCGGCTTCTGACACCGTGGTCGAAGCCGCCGAGCAGGCAGCCCTCGCCTTTGAGCAGGCCATGTACAAGTTCGAGACGCACCGCGCGCTCGCCGTGTGCGACGACTACCTGCGTGCCGCCAACAAGCGCTGGAGCGATGCCTCCAAGGCCGCCAACAAGCTCGAGGGCGAGCCGGCCAATGCCGCGATGACGCAGGCGCTCGTCGACGCCTTTACCGAGCTGCGCGTGGCGACCGTCCTGATGCACGGTATTGTGCCGGCCGGCTGCGAGCTCATCTGCAAGTACTTCGACGTTGACCCGGTCGCCTTCTTTAGCTGGGATAACATCTTCGCCTCCACGGACGAATTTGTGGAGAGTCTGGGCGAGAAGCCCGGCGAGCACCGCGTAAAGCCACTGCCCCCGCGCTTCGACTTCTTCAGCAAGCACGAGAGCCAGTACTAAACACTCGACATGTAATGGAATGGGAAGGAAAGACGGATGTCCAAGCCGCGTCGTCGTAAGCAGAAAAAGCAGGTTAAACCCGAGCTCAAGCTCAGGCAGTTTGCCGCTACCGAGCTTTCCGACCAGCTTGCCGCCCAACACTCCGCCGCCGACCTGCCGCGCTTTATGGTCGACACGGTCGCCGGCGCCTATGCGCCCGCCGATGCCGAGCTCATGATCGAAGGCTTCGGCGCCGCGGCCACACGCCCGGTCACGCTGCGCGCCAACACGCTCAAGGCAACCGCCGAGGACATCGCTGCGGCGCTCGATGCCGCCGGCATCGCTCACAACCCCGTCACCTGGTACCCAGACGCCTTCATCCTGCCCGAGGCCCAGGTTTCCGATCTGTGGGATCTCGACATCTACCGCGACGGCAAAATCTACCTGCAGAGCCTGTCGTCCATGATGCCGCCGCTGGTCCTGGGCGCTCAGGCAGGCGAGGACATCCTGGACATGTGCGCAGCCCCTGGCGGCAAGACGACGCAGATCGCCGCCCTCACGCAGGGGCAGGCGCACCTTACCGCCTGCGAGATGAGCATTCCCCGCGCCGAGAAGCTCGAAGCCAACCTCCACCGCCAAGGCGCAAAAAACGTGCCCGTCATGCGCATCGACGCACGAGAGCTCGACGAGTTCTTCCGCTTTGACCGCATCCTGCTCGACGCTCCCTGCACCGGCACGGGCACCGTCATCAGCGGCAACGAGAAAAGCCTGCGCGGCCTGACCGAGCAGTTGCTGAGCAAGTGTGCCCGCTCGCAGCGAGCACTTCTGGACCGCGCCATGGGAGCCCTCAAACCGGGCGGCACGCTCGTCTATTCGACTTGTTCGATCTTGCCGCAGGAAAACGAGGACGCCCTGCAAGAGGCCCTCGACAAGCATATGGACTGCGAGCTCATCCCCCTCGACGGCACGCCAAGCGAAAGTGAGGCACGCCGCGCCCAGGAAGCTGGCGAGGAGCCGCGCATCGAGTCCAACGCCCTAACCGAGGCCATTGCCGCGGGTCAGGTATCGGCCATCGCCAACGGCCTGTCCGGCACGCTCACCATTCCGCCTAGCCGCGACTTTGAGGGCTTCTACATTGCCCTGATCCGAAAACGCAGCTAGCGCACGGATCCAAAACTCAACAAGCTATCTCCGTGCGCGCTTGCTCTGCTGGTCGCGATGCTGTTTAAGCGTCGCGCGCTCCTTGCGTTCGGCCCTTTTGCCCTTAATGGCCGTGACCACAAAGTAGATGACCGCGGCGGCAACGATTGCGCCCACGCACAGGCCAATCGAGCTAAACATTGCTGTCAATTCCATACCGCGTCACCTCTCTTTTAAACGGGACATTCAAGATAGCACCTCAATACCCGCCACCACAGCTCCTTCACGTTCGCCGGCCCTTCGGTCTAACGGATGGCGCGGCGGGGAAAAATCAACTCGTCAAACGATTTAGCATTCGCAATTCCGGCTGCATCGCGCCGGCCGTCATCACATAGAATCGAGCTTCCATGGATACCCTCAACGATCTAAATGAGCGCGTCGACGCCTTCGTCGGCACCAGCTCCTTCGACACGCCTGCCGCGGCAAACGACCAAGCCCCCATCGATGTGCCCGCCGAGGTTCACGAGGACATCGTCGCCTCGGTCGATTTCTCCGAGGTCGAGCTCGCAGACGAGTTCACCGAACCCCAGGTAGCCGTGACCCCCAACGGACTGCTTCCCATGGAGCCGCTGCCCATCGACGGGCGCCTGCGCAAGGCGGCCCTTCGCATGCCTGACGAGATTGAGGAGGCCAGCGGCTTCACGCTCTTCGGCCGTCGTATCAAATCGCTCATCTACACCACCGACGTCGCGGTCATCCGCAACTCCAACGCCGATGCCGTCTTTGCCGTTTACCCCTTCACGCCGCAGCCCGCCATTACGCAGGCGCTGCTGACCGTCGCCGAGTGCCCGGTCTTCGTAGGCGTGGGCGGTGGCACCACCACCGGCAAGCGCTCCGTTCAAATGGCAGCCGTCTCCGAGATGCAGGGCGCGGCGGGCTGTGTGGTCAACTCCCCCGCCACCGCCGAGATGGTCGAGCACATCACCAACATCGCCGACATCCCCGTCATCGCTACGGTCGTTCGCTGCGACGACGATGCCCACGCCAAGGTGCGCGCTGGAGCCAAGATTCTCAACATCGCCGCCGGCAAGAACACGCCCCAGGTCCTACGCGAGCTGCGCAAGCACTATCCCAACCTGCCGCTCATCGCGCCGGGCGGCAAGACGCCCGAGAGCATCCGTGAAACCATCGCCGCCGGCGCCAACGCCATCATCTGGACGCCGCCTTCGGCCCAGCAGCTACAGACCGACATGATGCAGCGTTATCGCAAGATGAAGGAAGACGCCACACCTGTCATCTCGCACGACGATGTGCCCATTATCGACCAGGTCTCCGCCGCCGAGGTCAGCCAGGTCGAGAACATGAATCCCGACGTGCCGATTCCCGACGAAGTCATCGAGCGCGTCGCTTCGATCCACGAGCGCGTCGAGGAGCATCGCGCCAACCGCGGCCTCAAGCCGTCACTGCACGGCTTCTTCTTCCGCGGAAAGAAACGCTAACCCCAACAGCAAGGCCCGCCCCACAAACGTGAGGCGGGCCGTTTTCGTTTGAGCAATCATGCAGCGATGTGATGGGGCAAACTAATCCACGCGCTTGTCGCCCATAAAGAAGAGCGCCACCGTACCAGGTCCGGTATGCGAGCCAATCAGAGTACCGATGTTATTGATCTCAATCTTGCCTTTAAGCTGCGGAATCTGTTCCTCGATCAGCGCCGCAACTGCCTCGGCATCCTCGCGGCACGCCGAGTGCGACATGACGCACTTACCCGAATAATCCGCACCGTCCTGCACGTGTGCCATCATGGTCTTAGCCATCTCGGAAATCGCGCGCTTCTTAGTGCGAATCTTCTCACGTGGCGACAGCCCACCTTCGCAATCGACCGTCATAAGCGGGCAAATCTTAAGCGCCGTGCCGATGATTGCGCTCGCAGCCGAAATGCGACCGCCGCGCAGGTAGCTCGACAGATCGGTCGAGAAGAACCAGTGGTGCAGGTTGAGCTTGTGCTCCTCGATCCAGGCAGCCGTCTCGTCGAGTGAAGCCCCGCTATCGCGCACGTCGGCGGCACATTCCGCCAGCAGGCCAAAGCCCGAAGACGCCGCCAGCGAATCGATGACGCGCACCTTGCCGCCCTGGGGATAGCGATCCGCAAGCATCTGTGCCGCAACGCAGGCCGATCCATACGTGCCCGAAATACCCGACGACAACGCCAGGTGCAGCACGTCTTTACCCTCGGCAACAAGCGGCTCCCAAAACTCCTCGTACTCACCCACGCTCACCTGAGACGTCTTGGGCATGGCGCCTGCGGCAATCTGGGCAAAAAACTCGTCCGGCGTAATCGACTGATACAAATCGTCCGTATAGACAACATCGTCGATCTCGTAATGAAAACATACGACAGGGATATTGCGCGATTCAAAGAACTCCCGAGTTCGATCGGCGGCGGATTCACAGGTCAGGACAAAATCACTCATATGAGGCTCCTTACTCATTGCTGCGCAAATTATCGCACAGTGAGCCTACATACGGTACATATGTCCACTATTTACCAAATCGAACCAAAAATAGCGAACATCTTTACCACCATCGTTTCCACCGACCCCACGCATAAATATCTGAGAAAACACCCTCTATCGTCTCCACCCAACCGACATATCTACCTTCACTAAATCGATTTACCAAACCGTTCAGCCGACAATTCAGCCGCTGGCGCAAAATCGAAACAAAAGCGGCGCATACTGATAAACGTTTGACGCTGTTTATCAGTTTTACCAGCCCCATCGGAAGGTGTTTCATGGTCGCATTCGATCGCAACCCGCAAGACTTCAAGTATCTGCGTCTGCTGTCGAGACAGTTTCCCACCGAGCAATCCGCGTTTACCGAGATCATCAACCTCTCGGCCATCCTCAACCTGCCAAAGGGCACTGAGCATTTTATGAGCGACGTGCATGGCGAGTACGAAGCCTTTATGCACATCCTCAACAACTGCTCGGGCGTCGTGCGCGAGCATGTCGACGAAATCTTTGGCGAAACGCTCTCCTTTGACGAGAAGGGCGAGCTGTGCACGCTCATCTACTACCCGCGCGAGAAGATCGAGCTGGTCCGCAGCCAGCGCGAGGACTCGCCCACCTGGTATAAGACGATGCTTGACCAGCTCATCATGGTTGCCCGGTCGCTTTCAAGCCGCTACACGCGCTCCAAGGTGCGTAAGGCCATCCCGCGCGATTACGCCTATATCATCGACGAGTTGTTGCACACGCACCCGGACGAGAACAACTATCGCGTGCGCTATCACGATCGCATCGTGGAGTCCATCCTAGAGACCGCCAGCGCCGACGACTTTATCGAGTCGCTTGCCTCGCTCATCAAGCGCCTGGCCGTCGACCACCTGCACCTGGTGGGCGATATCTTCGACCGCGGTGGCGGCGCGGCCAAGATTATGGACCGCCTGCTCACCTACCATTCACTCGACATCCAGTGGGGCAACCACGACCTGCTGTGGATGGGCGCTGCTGCCGGTGAGCCCGCCTGCATCGCCACGGTGCTGCGCAACAACCTACGCTACGACAACTACGAGATCCTGGAGAACGACTACGGCATCTCGCTGCGTGAACTTGTCGCCTTTGCTGATGCCACCTACACCGCCGGTGAGTCCATCACTCCGCTGATCAAGGCCATCAACGTGCTGCTCTTTAAGCTCGAGGGCCAGATTATCCAGCGCCATCCCGAGTTCGACATGACCGACCGCCTGTTACTCGACAAGATCGAACACGACACCGGCACGGTCACGCTCGCCGACGGCAGCGTGTGGCCGCTCACGACCAACGACTTCCCCACCGTCGACCCGGCGGACCCCTATACGCTCACGCCCGAGGAGCAGCACATCATCGACAAGCTCGTGTCCGAGTTTGTCACCGCCGATCACCTGCATCGCCATATCGATTTCCTCTATTCCCACGGCTCGATATACAAGGTCGCCAACGGCAACCTGCTGTTCCATGGCTGCGTGCCACTCAACGAAGACGGCACCTTTAGCAGCATGAACTGCCTGGGCACCTGGCACGCTGGCCGCGATTATCTCGATTTTTGCGACCACATCGCCCGCCGCGCCTGGCGCGTGGGCGACCGCGACGCCCTCGACTGGATGTGGTACCTGTGGATCGGCTTTAACTCACCCGCCAGCGGACGCCTGGTGCGTACCTTTGAGCGCGCCTATATCGCCGATAAGAGCACCTGGGTCGAGCCGATGGACCCGTACTTTACACTTACCAAGTCGCCCTCGGTCTGCGACGACATCATGCGCGAGTTTGGCGTCACGCCCATGGCATGTTCACCGACCGGTCACATCATCAACGGCCATACGCCCGTCAAGACTACCAAGGGCGAGCAGCCCATCCGCGCCAACGGCAAGCTGCTGGTCATCGATGGCGGTTTCTGCCGCGCCTACCATCCCAAAACAGGCATCGCCGGCTACACGCTCATCTCGAGCTCACGCGGATGCCGCCTCAAGTCGCACCAGGCCTTTACCACCGTTGCCGAGGCGCTCACCCGCAATATCGATATCGAGAGCGAGACCAACCGCTTTGACGAGGCCGACCGCCGCCGCATGGTAAGCGACACCGATACGGGTGCCAAGATCCGCAGCCAGATCCAGGACCTACGCCAACTGCTCGATGCATATAGAAACGGTGCTATCGAGGAGCGCGCCTAGCTCCACCCGTGAGGATTGGCTAAACTTGCTGAGTTCGTCATCCCCACGGCGCCCCGGCGCCGCCCTAAGGCAGGTACCATGCAAAAGCTCCTTGCGCAGATCATGAAGTTTGGCGTCGTCGGCGTCGTCGCCACGGTCATCGACTTTGGCATCATGAATCTGCTCCACTACGGTCTGGGCCTTAACATCCTGATCGCCAATACCAGCGGCTTTATCGTCTCGCTCATCTTTAACTACGTCGCGAGCATGAAGTACGTGTTTGCGCACAAGGAAGGCATGAGTCGCCGCCGCGAGTTCATCATCTTTGTCGTGTTGTCCGTTATTGGCCTGGCGCTCAACGACGGCATCGTGCTGGCCCTCAACGCCGGCCTGGGGCTCGAAGCCAATATCGCCAAGATTTGCGCTACCGCGCTGGTCATGGTCTACAACTTTGTGACCCGAAAGATCTTCCTGGAGGGCGAGGAGACAAAATAGTTCGACACCTCTGAAGCATTACGGCACCCACGGACGACGCGCACTCAGCGCAGTATCGTCCGTGGGTGCCGCTCGTTTACGGGCAAATTTTCAACGTTTGCGGATTAGCTCTTGAAAATTTGACGAGTTCGTATAGTTCTTGGCAAAAACCTTACGTTTCCCTTCCAAAAGCCCTAAAGTATCTCCTTGCTCGATTCATCAACGCATTGGATGTGATTACGTGCGCAAGGCACTGGCACAACCTCATACCAAGCAGTTTCTCAAGTTCGCTGTCGTGGGTCTTATCTCCTTTGGCATCGACTGGGGTATGCTCATTGCGCTCGTCGAGCTGTTCCACCTCGACTTTTTGATGAGTACCACAGTCTCGTTTATCACGTCCGTCGTGGTCAACTACTGGCTCAGCATGAAGTACGTGTTCGACCACCGTGAGGGCATGAGCCGCAAGCGCGAGTTCACGATCTTCACCATCCTGTCGGTGATTGGCCTGGGTCTCAACGACCTGTACATGTTTGTGGGCGTCACGTTTTTGAGCATCGGCTACCAGGCCATGAAGGCAATCGCAACGTTCTTGGTCACCTGGTACAACTACTTTAGCCGTCGCTTATTCCTCGAGGGCGCGCAGTCGTAGACGGCCCAACATAATCTCGCTTCGCAGCCGGTTGGAATTCACGTTCCAACCGGCTTTTTGTTTGCCGAGAGACCCGGCGACCCAGTCCTCTACGCATGAAAAACGGGCGGCTCGGATGTTGGTCCGAACCGCCCGTTTGGCGCGCCATGTCGAGGCCTCTAGCCCGTTACGTAATACCACACGACGGTGTCGCCATTCTTGAGAATGTAATTGCTGCAGGCGGTATTGGGCGTTTTGCCGTTAACGGAGTACATCCAGCCGCTCGTGCCGCCGTGTTCCTTCTCGGCCAAACCGCCAATCGCGGCAACATAGGTACCATACGACGAAGGGCGCGCATTGATAGAAAGTCCCAACGCACACAGCGCGTCGTAAGGAGTTGCGCCCTCATTGAAGGTGAACGTGCCGCCAGAAGAGACAGGGTTACCCACGGCGCTCGATGTGACCGAGACCGTCACCGTGACGACGTGGCTAGGCTGCTGCGAGCCGCCCTGATCGCCCGTAGAGGCGCCGCCGCCGTTGGATGCAGAACCACCGCCGGTCGTCGAGCCAGCGCTCGAAGATGAGCCGTCAGAAGCGCTTGATCCGCCAGTGGACCCAGAATTCTGCGAACCCGATTTATCCCCGGACTTCTTGCCGCCTTTGCCTTCGGACTTCTTCTCCTTCGAATCCTTGTCAGACTTCTTGTCCGAAGATTCAGACTTGTCCTTGGAATCAGATTCATCCGAGTCCTTGGACTCGGAGTCCACAGCGTCAGAAGACGAGGAGCCCGCTGCCTCCGTCTTGCGAGAGGCGGTAGAGCCAGAGCCGGCAACGCTTTTCCCCGCCACGGCCCGAGCGATCCAATCGATGGACCAAGCACCGCTGGAAGAAGGTTGGACAAAACCCAGCGACACAACGATCAAGACGATGCAGACGGCCGTCAGGGCGCCAAAAAGCGCCTTGCGCCGAGGGGCGGACGCCGCCGAAGCGGCGTCCTTTTTCTTTGCATCGTCAAGCTGGATGAACGACGAGTCGGGCTGCTTGGACTCGGCGTCCTGAGGCTTATTGGACACAGCCCTCACCTACCGACGCTTGGTAAACACGAACACACCGATGACTGCGAGACCGATCACGCCGGCCGCCACGCCAACAATGGCGAGCGGGTTGAAGCCAGACTCCTGTGCCGGAGCAGCAGCGGACTTCTTAGCAGCGGTCGTAGCAGACGAGCCCGTATCGGACTTGCCATCCTTCTTGCCGGACTTATCGGAATCCTTCTTGGAATCCTTATCGTCCTTGGTCTCGGTCGTGGTGGTCGTGGAGACCGGCTTCTGACCCGGCGAGACAGCACCGCCGGACTGCTGCCCGTTCGTACCGTTGCCAGAACCGGAGCCGCCATTGCCGCCAGAACCGCCGTTGTTGTCAGCGGCCTTCTTGATCCACTTGGCATACAGCGTCATATCAGCCGTCACCGCAACGCTAAAGTCATACGCCTTTGTACAAGCTTCATCGGTGTACCAACCAGCGAAGGTATAGCCCTCGCGCGTCGGATCGGTCGGCTTGCTGACAGTCGAGCCCGAAGCGGGGGTCTGACCATTGACCGACGAGCCGCCCTGAGCATCAAACTTGACGCGATGTGCCTGAGATTTCACACAGAAGAGATGGCCCGAATCGTTGGTGTAATACAGATTGCCGAACTGATCGCAGACAACCGAGGCCATGCAATAGTTGGCATATCCAGAACCGGGAACGAACACCTCGGTTGCCTCGGCATCGCCCAGCTTGTACATGTACACGCCACCGCCGGTAGTGTAGTTAGGCCAATTGCCCTTGGCGCCGTTCAGGGTGAAATATACGTACGCCTCGCCATCATGCGTTGAGACGAGCGGCGTGCCCTTGGACTCAAAGCCAAGCTCTTCGCCATCGGCCTTCGTAATCTGCTTCACACTCATATCGGAGAGGTCAATGATCGAAAGCAGGCCCTTAGCCTTAGCCTTAGCCTTGGCCTTAGCCTTCCAATTGTTCACGGTTGTCCCGCCAATAAAAGCATACTTACCACTGAAAACGGGCGTCGAAGTCGAATAAGCGGCAAACTGAACTTTCGCGGCCTCAGTAATGGAACCATCGGAACCAATGGTCAGCTTGTGCAACGTACCATCGTCGCGCGTAACAGCATATATATAACCGTCATGAACGGTAAGCGCCGAACGGATGTTGCCACCAGACAGCTTAATCGAACCAACAAGCTTTGACAGATCGGCAGAATACACGCGCACCTGGCCATAGTCGCCGCCAACGACATAGTAGCCATTTACCATCAGGCCGCCAGACCAGTAGTAACCTCCGTCAGCGACGGAGGCGCTACCGGCGATGGCGCCCGTGTGAATATTGATGCGCCTGACCGTACCGTTTTGCACGTCATTGCCATTGCCAGACCAATAATCAAGGGTGTTGATATAGACGTAGTCGCCGTCAACGGTCAACGAAGACAGGTTCTGCTTCGTAAATGCATCGGAATACCAAAGCGTCTCAAACGTTTTCGCCGAAACAGCCTGCAGATAGCCGCCGGAAAGCGGAATCAAAATAATGCCTTGCGCAATAACAGGACGGCAGGTGGTATCCATGGAAGAGCCAAGCTCAAGAGATCGCAGAACGGAACCCGTCTCGGGATCAATCTCATTCAGGACAGCATTCCACGTCTTTCCACCCCATACCGAAGCGCCCGTGACAAGGTATACCTTTCCGTTCGCGACAATGGGGTCAGACGCAGAGGCGCTTGCACCTGCCTTCTGCTGCTCTTCGGTCAGAAGATTAAGTGCCCAAGAAGGCGTATCGGTCTTTGTTGTAGGCGTAAGGGCGTCCGTCGAGGATCCCGAGCCGCCGTTCGCAAAACCATTCCATGCCGCATCGACATCGGGATGCTCCGTTCCGGGATTGGTAGCAGGAGCCGTCGAGGGCTTCTGCGTGCCGTCACCCTTAACATAACGGAACTCGACGCAATCGCCGTTCTTGAGGTAGTAGCTCGGAGCACCGACGCTCGCA
Organism: Collinsella sp.; assembly: GCA_022739635.1. GTDB lineage: Bacteria > Actinomycetota > Coriobacteriia > Coriobacteriales > Coriobacteriaceae > Collinsella. Next base: position 13,024 of record JAIIUG010000010.1, read on the forward strand.
TACCCATTGTTTACAAAGAACGACCAGTAGCTGTACGGCGCGGCGCTCGTTGTGCTCAGCACGCGGCCATCGGGCATCGTCGCACTCGTAAGACCCCATGCATTTGCTTCGAGGTTCGTGCAACCGGCAGCCGTCATAAGCTGCTCGAGTACCGACTCGGCCGTCGTGTCTTCGTCGGCAGGAAGCGTGAGCTCGGTCAAGGGCGCCACCGATTGCTCGGTATAATTGCCGTCAGCATCACTTGCGGAAACGCCCGTGACCTTGGCCGTCACCGTAATGGTCTTGCCCTCGTTCGGGTTGTCGAGCCCCGTCGTTCCCTTGACGTTTACCGTCGCAGAAACATCCAAGCCGGCAAGCACCGCGTAGTCCGAATTGTCGGGATAGCGCTCGGCATAACGGGCAAAACGCTCACTCTTCAGACGGCCGCTAATTGTGACTTTCGTGTTGTATTCGGGCTGAGTGAAGATAAGGTTCTCATGCGCGATAACCCTCGGTTTGCTCGACTTGAGCAAACGATAGGTGTTCTCCGTGCCGCCGGGGAGCTCACTGAACACGAAGCCGTAGTGGCCTGCAGCCTCTTCGGAGGAATAGCACCAGTTAACTGCATATCCCTGACCGTACACCTTCAACGGCGCATGCAAGTTCCCCGTTACATTGGACGCATCCTGCCCGTCAAGAATACCCTGAGAGAATGTTGACTTTGCAAGGCTCAGGTGGAACAGCTCGGCATCGAGCTCGTTCTGGTCCTGCGGGGCAATCGCAAAATCGAGGGTCTTACTAGCCGTGACCTCGGCGTTAGACTTATCGGTCACCGTGAGGGTGATCTTGGTCTTCGCTGCCTCGGTGCCAGGCAGCGGCTGATAGACCGTGCCCTTGTAACCGTTGAACGTGATGTCATCGGTGCTGGCGGAGTACTTGACCTCGTAATACTTGCCGTCGATTTTGAGCGTGCTCGTGCGCGGCATCTGCAGGTCGGCGGTCAAGCCGTCCTTGTTGGCGGGCGCGTCGGTGCCGGAGTACTTGATGTTGCCGTAGGTAAAGGCCGCATCGACCTTCTCCTGCAGCGCCTTCTTGTCGGCAGCGACCTTCTCGGGATCGCCCTTGACGGTCACGGTGAAGTCGTGCGAGCCGGCAAGCTTGATGTCGCCGCTCGTAACCGTAACCTTGGCGGTCAGCGTCACGTCGCGATCGCTCGATGCGCGCGAAACCTTACCCGTCTTATCTTCCCAGCTATACCCAGAAACAAACAGGCGCTCGGTGTCGGAGCTTGTCCATTCAACAGAGAATTTCTTTGCGGAACCCGCCTTGTACGGAAGCGTGACATTTTGGGTCACGCCATCGGCGGACTCGCCCGCCGCGTAGCCAATCTGCAGGGATTCGGCAGCACTGTCAAGAAGGTCTTGCAGTTTAGCCTCGTCCCAAGCAACCTGCACCGACTTGTTGGGCAGGTAATACTCGGTCTTGCCATCACGTGACAGTTCAAACGCCACATCGGCGCTACGCAGACCGTCGATGTTGTAACCGGTGTAGTCGTTGGGGTCAATGAAGAAGAACGTCACATCGCCGTTGGTCTTATCCTGGGCGTCGGAGATGCCGACCGTGGCCTTGGCGTCCTCTGCCTTAAAGGCAACGCCGTCCTCGGAGACCTTGACGTCAATATCGGTGAAGCCCAAATCGGCAAGCTGCGCCTTCAGCGCATCATTGACGTTGCCGCCCTTGGCGCTGTAATCAACAGCGATCTGCTTATTGGCATCGTTGAGCTTTTGGACTGCAGCCTCAAGCGAGCCCGCGGCGATAACCTTGTTGGTGGAGACGAGCTCGACCGTCGAGCCTCCGCTCGTGGCGACAGCCTTCAGATACTTGCCCGTGGCTGAAGCCGAAACCGTCGCCTCGGCGCCCGACATATCGGGCAGCAGCGTCCAGTCAGCCGCCGGAGCCTTCGCATCGTCTGCCGCATACCAGGCAACAGTCGCCTGGTCGGTGACATCGATGCCATTGGTGGCCGAACCGTCGGCGCGCTTGGCCTGCGCCGTCGCCTTAACGCTATCGCCCGAGACGAGATGGGTCGATTCGCTATTGATCTGCGGCGTAGTGGTCACGCGCAACAGGTTATACTCCCCCGCCGCGGTAACGCTATCGGACGAAACCCATTCAACCGTGTTGTCGAGAGCGCTCGCCGTAACTTTGATGCGCTTGCCAACAAGCGCGTCCGAAATGGTCAGGCTGCCATCGGTCGCATCGATGCCGTCGGAGAGCTCGGTCCATTCGGCATCGCCCTCGCCCTTGGCATACCACGCCATGGTGAGCTCGGCATCGTCGGGCACGTCCTTGGTCGAGCCCGACCAGCTACCCGGAACCTGCACGCTCGGTGTGATCTTTGAGCCCACGCTGAGCGTAACGTTCTTATCGGCAAGCTCAATGCCCGCCAGCTTGTACTGGCCCTTAAGCGTCACGGGGCCGAGCGGGGCAACGGACTGCGTGCCGCCGTAGGAGCTCTTCTTCTGCGTGCTGGAGACAGTATTTTCGCTCGTCACCTTCACGCGCAGGTACTTGCCGGCATAGGCGGCGTCAACGGTATAGGCGGTCTCGGTAGCACCGGGGATATCGGTATAGGCGGAGTCGTAGCTCGAGCTGCTGTTTGCATACTGCCACTGGTAGGTCACGTTATCGGTGCGGTCGATATAGTGATAGTTGGAACCGTCCTTTTTGCGCACCTTAGTCTTGAGCGTATAGCCTACGTGCACGCCATTGGTAGCGGGAGAACCCTCGAACTGCACGTCATAGAGCTCCACTTGGCCCGCGACGGAAACGGGACCCACCGCATAGTACGGCTTCTGCTCGCCATAGCCGCCGTTGGCCTTGGCCACGACGTAGTAGCCCTTAAGGGCGGCGGTCACCGTCAGGGTGTTACCGGTCTCACCCTTGATAGGCGTGTCGCACTTGCTTGCGGTGTTCGAGGTGCCCTTATACCACTGCCACGTGACATGCGAATCGGCGGTAACGTCGGTGGAACCCGCCTTGGCGGTCGCCGTAATCGTAGAACCAACCTCGACTTTGCCCGAAGTCGGGCTCATAGTCACGCTCGTAACATTAATTGAACCGGTAGCCGCAACGAGAGCGCCCGTGTTGTTGGCCATGCTCGAAGAGCCGATCTTCGAGGACACCTTGCACTTGAGGTACTTGCCGCCTAAAGCGTCGGCAAGCTCGAGGGTCTCACCCGTGGCACCCGCAATGTCGGTATACGTGCCACTCTTGGTGTCAGAGCACTGCCACTGATAGTTGAGCTTGCTCGCGTCGACGAACGCGCCGTACGCGCCGCCCTTCTCCTTGGCGCGGGCCTTAGCGGTATCCCCCACCGCAAAGACGCTCGTGTTGTCCTTGGTGTTAACGATAGACACGGCCGAAAGCTCAACCGCACCGGCCTGTTTGACCTTGCTGGAAGTGGTCTTGTTCACCGTGTTGACGCCAGCGTTGGCCTCGACCCTGATGTACTTGCCTTCAAGGTCGTCGCCCACCACGAGCGAAGCACCCGTCTCGCCCTCGATCTTGGTAAAGCCCGAGTACTGCGAGGTGGATGCGGACCACGTGTAGGTAACCTTGGCGTCGGCGGGGGCTTGCTGATAATAGCTTATGTACGGAGTCGCCGTCAGGGTATCGCCTATGCTCGGCGTGTCGCTATTCAGCTTGACGCTGTTAAGCTCCATCTGCCCGGCACCCAGCACGGGACCGGGGATGTTGTTGGCATTGATACCCGAGCCGGAAGAAACGGACGGACCATAGTAGTCCTTGCCATCAACCGTTACCCTGCAGATGAAGTATTTGCCTTCCATCGCGGCGGTGACGGTGAGCGACTGCTCGTGGCCTACGACCTCGGTGTAGTCGGCGACATTGCTGCTGGCCCTGGTCGTGCCGGCGAGCCAGGTGTAAGTCCAGGTGCCGGGATTGGCAACGGACTCAGTCGAAGTGCCGTACCAGTCGTCCTCGACCTCATCGTACATATTTGCCCAAAGCGTCTCACCGGCCTTGAGCGCGCCCGACTTCGTGGAATAGGAGCTGTCCTTATCCTTGGTATCCTGGATGAAGACCTTGGCCTCGCTCGAAAGCGTTGTGGCAGACGCGGCGGCAACGGCGTTCTTCTGCTCCGAAGCAGCAGGCGTCGCAGCAGAGTTCTCGGACTCAGTCGCGTTGCCTGCGGCGGTGTCGGCACCATTCGCGGCACTCGCAGTTGCGCCCTGATCTGCGCCGGCGTCATCGGCAGCAGCGCTCGCCGCCGCACTGTTCGCGCCGGTGTCGGCAGCGGTGCCATCGTCGGCCGCCGCGCCCTCGCCGCCCGTCGCAGCCTGCGCCACGGCCTCGGCAATGCCCTCGGCGCCCTCGGCCCAAAGTTGCGCCGGCGTGGTGCCAAAAGCCATGGCAAAAGCCAGGAACGCCACCAGACCGCGCTTGGCTACGCCACGGGCAATCGCTCCATACGGACGCCACGAGGCGCGCTGGCACTCGTCCTCAAACATATCCATTTGTCTCCTACTGTCTGCACTTGGAGCATTGCCCAGCGGCTGCCCCACGTCATCGCGCACATTGCGCTCGAGTACCCCCATCGGGGTCCCCCTTCCCTCCAGAGCCCAACGCGTACCGGCGGCTTGCGCCGCGGCCGCGTACAAGATGGGAGGCGATCCGACTTAACCTTACCGACCCGGGCGCGCCGTCCGATCTGCAACGCGACCATCCCGGGCCAAGAGGAATTACGGTTACTGGTACAGCCGGGGACTTGCACCCCGATTCTCCCAAACGCACAGGAAAACCGCGCATTCGTGCGTCTCCGCACCACCATCTAGGCCATCGATTATTACTGTCGATATGGTAGCACGCAAAAGGGCCCCGCACGCAGGCGAAGCCCAAGGTAAAAGCTATGGTTTACGATAGGAAGGGCTGTCGGCGGACCTTGCAAGAATAGCCCGTTTCAAAACTATGCCGGATTACGGGGATGATTCAGCACCTCGCAATCATATCTGCCATTTTCGAAAACCAACGACTCATCTACCTGCGGTTTTAAAAGCGCGAATTTCGGCATGGTCGAGGTTCGGCACTCCAGCCCCGTAAACCGGCATAGTTTTGTTCGGACCAGCCCACGCCGGCGCGACGCAAGGCAAAATAACCCGTTTCCCCGACCCCGGGAAATCGTTAATGCTTGCCGCCGTGACTGTTGCGCCAGATCTCGCGGCCCAGCATCAGCGCCAGCACCAGCGCGCTCACGTAGCCCATAAAGCCAATGACCGGGATACCAAACACGACCGGCTCGATGCGCGCGTAGTACACCACCGACGAACCGATAAACAGGCCGGCGATTACAATTGCCATCGACATGCGATCGATAATTCCGCCCAGCTGTCGCAGCGCCTTATCGCTGCTCATAATCTGCGTGTTCACCTTAAGCTGGCCACGCGTGAGCATGCGCGACGCCAAGCCCAGATACTCGGCCGCCTCGAGCGAGCCTTTTGCCGCGCGATAGCTGCTCGCGGCAAGATCGCGCCCCATATCGCGCATGCGCGCATAGGTGCTCTTCTCGTTTTTGATGTGCGTCTGGATAATCTGGATCATGTTGACGTTGGGCATGTACTCGGTCAGCAGACCCTCGAGTGTCACCATGCCGCGGGCAAACATCGTCACCACACTCGGCAGCTCAACGTCGTTTTTGCGCGCCAGGTTTAGCAGCGAGGTCAAAAACTCGCCGATATCCAGGTCCTTAAGGTCGAGGCCCGCAAAGTCGGCAACGATAAAGTCCAAATCGGACAGAAAGGCCGAATGGTCGAGCTCGGCCGAGTCGCCGCGCGTCACGGCAAAGCGCATAAGCGAATCCTTGAGCTTGGGCACGTCGCCCTCGGCCACGGCGAAAATCATGTCCTTAACGATACCGCGGTCGTGGCTCGACATGCGCCCAACCATGCCCAGGTCAATAAAGTAGACGATGCCGTCCTTGAGAATGATGTTTCCCGCATGCGGGTCGGCATGGAAAAAGCCGTCGTCGAGCACCTGCGTCGAATAGTCCTCGACAATCGCCGAGCCGATCTTTTCCAGGTCATAGCCCTCGGCCACCAGGCGCTCGGGATCGGCAATCGAGATGCCGTCGATGTAGTCCATGACCACCACGTGCTCGGTGCAAAGGTCCAGGTAGGATTTGGGACACGATACGCCATGCACGCTTTTGTGGAAGTCATAGAAATCGTTGAGGTTTTTGGCCTCGGCCAAAAAGTTGGTCTCCTCGCGAAACGAGGTCCACAGCTCTTCGACCACGCCGTGCAGGTCAACAAACTGGTCGGTGTTGACGAACTTGGAAACGATACGCACCACCGAGCGAATGATGTCGATGTCCTGCGCCATCACCTGCTGCGCACCGGGGCGCTGCACCTTAACGGCCACGTCCTCGCCGGTCACCAGGCGGGCGCGGTGCACCTGCGCGAGCGACGCGCTACCGAGCGGGTTGGGGTCGATCGCGTCGAACATCTGCCCCAGGCGCTGGCCGTATTCCTCTTCCAGACAGCGGAGCACTACCTCATACGGCACCGGCTCTACGTCGGAGCGCAGACGGCGCAGCTCGTCGCAAAACCGCTGCGGCAAGATCTCGGAGCGGTTGGCCAGAATCTGCCCCATCTTGACGAACATAGGGCCGAGCTCTTCAAGCAGACGACGCAGGCGCACCGGCGTGAGGTTGTCCCACACGCGATACTTTTTGATCAGGCGAACGATCTGCCCAATGCGCTCACGACGACCTGCCGGCGTGAGCTGGTATTCCTCATCCGGCGCCATCGCGTCGGGCTCCTCGGGGACCATATCGACAGCGCGCGGCTTCTTGCGAGCGCCCGAGACGGCGGCATCGACCTCGTCGACAACCGCCGCCTCGTCACCCAAGGGATCTTGATTGTTGTAATCGGTGGTGGAATCTGCCATCTGCGCTGCTACTCGGCCTCTTCGGCGTCCTCTGCGTCGTCGGGTTCAACGGACTCGACGGGCACCGAGGTCACGTTGTCCTCGACCGAATCGACGATGTCGCGCACATGGGCCAGGAAGGCCGTGCGCTCGGGGGCGGTCATAACGCGGACGCGAGCCAGGATGAGCTCATCGAGCACGCGCTGTGCCGCAGTCTCGCCCTGCATGCCCAGGCGCTCGGTCAGGTCGGAGATGGTGCCACCCGCCTGCTCGAACATATCGGACACGCTGCGGGCGATATCGGGGGTGCCGGCATCCTTGCGGACCTGCTCGCCCTTGGTACCGAGGTCGTCGAGAACCTTCTTGCCGCCCTCGACGGCAACGGCGGCGGCGCCGAAGCCCACGTTGATGGCACCGTTAACAAGCTGATCGAGTTTCATAACCATGGTTGGCTCCAATCATGAACAACTGCATTGGACTTCTTGTACCCAAGATTGAGTGAACGACACAAAATCGTTTTACCGCCAAGATAAAAATCGAGCGGGCCAAAGCCTTTGACGGCGTTTGCCCCGCTCGTTCGCTGCAAGGTTGCCTTTACCTTACGTTGTCGTTCATCGCGAAGGAGTTCTTCATGGCACAGCTCGTGGTGTAGAGCACCTTGCCCAACAGGGCATCGGTCTCCACGCGCACGAGCTCGGCAAAGGCCTCGTTGGCGCGGGCGAGCTCGGCGGGCGCCTCGGCTTCGGGCAGCGCGGCCACGGCGGCATCGACGTCGTGAATCTGCTTGTGGCCCATGCCGCCGACCTTCTCCTGATAATCCTCGACCGCGCGACCGCACTCATGGAAGCGAACATCGGCCAAGGCACCGATCAGGCGGTTGGCCCAATAGAAATTCTCGGACGTCACGCGAGCCTGCGTGCCGGCATAGTACCCGGGCATGGTCTCGACATTGGCGTACAGCGGTACGAGCGCGTTAAACGAGTTGGAGCCAAACGCCATCCACTGTACGGCGCGATATGCCGGCTGCGCATAGGGACGCAGCTGCAGCACGGCGAGCTGGCTGTTGCGGTTGATGCCGATGGGGCGATAGGCGCCGCGCGTGGCGGGCGTACCCTTGCCGCCGTAGCAGTCGTACTCCGTGCCCTGGTAGTGGCTCGAAAGCACGTACTTGATATCCTCGATGGTCACCTTGCGCTCAGGCACGCGGCTCCAGGGGATGTCGTCACTCTCGGGCGTGTAGTCGGCGTCGGGACCGTCCCACACATCGCTGGGGTTGAGGCAGCGCTGCATGTACCAGGCGCGCGGCGTGTTGTAGACGTGGTCGCTGTCGCTGTGCGAGCCAAAGGCCTCGCGCGGGTTAAAGACCGCGGCGGGACCGTCGCCCTCGACGCCCAGCGTCAGGTCCAGGTGCCACTCGGCCATCCAGGAGCGCAGGTCGGCAGAGCACATGTGGTCGACCTGAGCGCCCTCGGCGTCGTCCAGGTCAAAGCTGTCGATACCCAGCTGGTTGGGCATGGTCACATAGGCGTCGTCGGGCACGCGCTTGGCGATCCAGTGGTGCCCACCGATGGTCTCAAGCCACCAGATCTCGTCAACGTCACTAAAGGCGATGCCGTTGTTCTCGTAGGTGCCGTAGCGCTCGAGCAGGTCACCCAAAATACGCACGCCGTCGCGGGCGGACTTGGCGTACGGCAGCACCAGGGTCACCATATCCTCCTCGCCCAGTCCGCCGGGCTGGGCCGGAACATAGCCGTCCTCGCCCTCGTTGCCCTTGGCGGGTACATAGTCCACGAGCGGATCGGCGCCGCGGACGCGCTCGTTGGTGGTGAGTGTTTCGGTTGCGGACATGCCAACATTGAGCTCGTTGAAGCCGGCCTCGGCCCAAATGCCATGGCCCGGGACAACGTCGGGGACGCTCGTGTAGCGCATGGGGTTGTCGGGCAGCTCAACGGTCAGGTGGCTCAGGACACTCGTGTAGACACGCGGCTGCTCGTCGGGATGCACCACGCGCATGCGCTTGGGCTCAAACACCCCGTTGGACGAGTCCTCGTTGCGGGCGACAAGCGTCGACCCGTCGTAGCTCGCGTTCTTACCAACCAAAATCGTTGTGCACGGCATGCGCATCCTCCTTGAGCGAAGAAATCAAACGGCAACAGTGTATCGCTTCGGCGCAAAAAGGGCGAAACCACGGCCACAGCAACCCCTGTGTGCAAAAAATGTCAAATATGAGTACTGACACCAATTTAGTAGCAGCTATTTTGCCGGGCGTGGGCGTCGAAAGTCTACATTTGTACAAAAGTTAGACTATGTAATTCCTCAAAGGTCCAATAAAATAGGGTCCCTATCGATACTAAATATCGTTAGAGAGCCAAAATGACCTAAATTATATGCGACTAGCTTGGCAACAGTACTCATATTTGGCATTTTTTGCACACGGCGTGTCACGGGAGTATATATCTAACCCCCTAATCAGCCAAAAATGCCTAGTTCAATGCGCGCTCCGCCGCCTCGATCACGTGTTTGGCGAGAATCGCCGTCGTCACTGCGCCCACGCCGCCCGGCACGGGCGTGATGGCGCCAACAATCGGCTCCGCAGCATCAAAATCGACGTCGCCGACCAGCTTGCCGGCGGCCTCGTCCCAGTTAATACCCACGTCGATGATCGTCTGGCCCTCGCGAACCGCATCCGCGCCAATCGTACGCGCACGCCCAACCGCGGCAACAACAATGTCGGCAGAACGGCACTCGGCAGCCAAGTCGCGCGTATGCGTATGGCACGTCGTCACTGTGGCATTGCGAGCCGTAAGCATGGCGGCAACGGGACGGCCAATCACCAGCGATCGACCGACCGCCGCAACCTTGGTACCATCCAGCTCAACGCCGTAATGGTCCAGCAACGCCAACACGGCCTCAGCCGTGCAAGGAGCAAAGCCCACTCCACGACCCGAAAGCGTGGTAAGCAGCGAGGCCGGCGTCATGGAGTCAACATCCTTGGCGGGATCGAGCGCCGCGGCAACTGCATCCTCGTCAAGACCGGCAGGCAGCGGGCGAAACATCAGACAACCGTGAACAGTGGGGTCGGCATTGATGTCCTTAATAGCCGCCAGCAGCTCATCCTGCGAGACATCGGCAGGCAGCAACACGCGACGAGCTTCGATGCCCACTTTTTCGCAGCGCTTGAGTGCACCGCGCTCGTAGGACAGGTCGTCCTCGCGCTCGCCCACGCGAACGATGGCGAGTGTCGGAACAACGCCGCGCTCGCGCAGAGCGGCGCAACGAGCGGCAAGCTCCTCGGTCAAAGCACGGGCAACGGGAGCACCCTTGAGCAGCTCGGCCATGGCTATCCCCTCTTCCTTGCAGCGTCGGCAGCACGGCGCGCCAGTGCATCGGCGCGCGGTAGCCACGTATCGAGCAGCTCATCGCACGCCGCCTCGAGCTCCTCGGCGCGGGCACGATCCTTCATAGACGTGGTGTTGGCGAAGAGTGTCAGGCTTGCGCCCTGCATGGCGGCGCGGCAGAATACGGCGCCGCACGCCACATCGGACAGCAGCTGTCGGGAGCCCTTGTCCGCCATGTCCTCGAGCAGTGCCAGCGCACGACCGCACGCATCCATGATTCGATATGGCGGCATGGCGGCCACGTGCAACGCATCCTGAATCGCAGCCGGTCGAGCCGGATCCTCGCGCGAAATACCGTACGCCGCCGACACCTGCCCGTAGGCTCGAACATCCTCGGCAACCAAGTTGACAAGCTCCTGAGACAGCTCGTCTGCCTGGGCAAACGCGTGCGCCAGATCGTCCGCGCGATCGGCAAGCGCGGGGTTCGTCGCCCCATAGCGAGCAACCATCCCGCAAAGCGAGGCGCCCAGTGCTCCCACAAACGCACTGGCGCTACCGCCGCCGGGAACGGGCTCGCGTGCAGCCAACGCCTCGGCAAACCCTCGGCAGGTTTTGTCCATCATCTCTTGGCTCATCGAAACACCTCTGCCCACCGCGCCGGCCACCATGGGCCGCACGCATAATAAAAAATGGGACAACGACGCCAGGAAGCGGTTGTCCCATTCATCGATCTTGTCCAAGCCAGTCTAGCCCATAAGACAAAGACTGTCAGGAGCTCTGGCTATCGGCGTTTCCGATTGCCGGCTATAGGCACGGATGCCTAGTCCACCTGAAACGTCGGCAACAGCGTGTCGATAATCTTCGACCCCATGTCGCGGTTCGCGGTCGAGTACTCCAAATGCGCCGTGGCAATTGTCGAATCCGTGACGATCGTCTTTTCGTAAATGATCGTATCGCCCTCGCGCCACGAAACCACGTACCAGTTGTCGCCCTCCGCGGTATAGAGGTCAGCCTTGCCCGAGGTGTCCGCGTCGACGAACATCTCGTGCGAGGTTTCGTCGTTAATGTTGACGTAGCCAAACAGGTTGATTACAAAGCCCGTCTCCGGATCCTCATACCTGGCGCCACTGCCGCTGGGAGTATCTTCCATCTCAAAGCGATTGGGAATCGACATGCTATAAGGATGCATGTCGTTCGTGTACGTATACACGTCGGTTAGGTAATCGTCCGAATCGCCCGAGCCGTAGTATGCCGATTCGTCTTCGGGAACGGCCTCGTCATCGGACGACGAGGATTCCTTGGCCTTGGACTTGTTGCTCTTCTTCTTGGCAGAAGAATCTTTCTCGTCCGAAGACCCGGTATCGATCACCGAGATTTGCGTGTCAGAGCTCTTGGGCCCGTTAAGCATCGTGAGCGCAAACACCGTGCCACCCCCAAGGAGTACCACGGCGGCACACGCCACCGCGATGACAATCGGAGCTTTGCTCTTAGGCTTTTGAGGCACGGGCGCGACCGGTGGCATCGACCGGGTCAGGCCCGGAGCAGAGGAAGGACCAGCGCCCGTAGGCGTCGGTATGGAACCGCCTGCCAGCGAAGCCCCACTGTGCGTACAAAACGTCGATCCATAAGGCACTTGCTGTCCGCATTTTTGACAGAACATCGTTCGACCTTTCGTGGTTTAGCTTTTGTCACAGCCAAGTCTAAAACCTTAAGCCGGCATCGCTGTTGCGCAACATTGGGAGCATCAACCAAGCCGCACGCTTGCCCAGCGCCAGGCCCACCTTGCGGCAAGCCCGCACATGCAAACATGGGACACATGGCCCACCTTTCGAGACTCCCGGGCAGCACAAGCTGGGGCATATCTATAAGTAAGGAACCCGTTGGGGCACGGCCGCGCAACGGCCACAAGCGATGAACGGAGGCATAAGCCGCACAGTACACAGAGACATCCGCCGCCAGCGCAATCAGTACCCCAACAACATGCGGCGCCGTGATGTCATCGGCAGACAAGGAGGACGCCACCATGAAGAAAAAGACCCTATCGATCCTTTCCCTCTGCATCGCCCTCTTTGCCGCGTTTGCCCTTGTCGGCTGCGGCGGGAGCGCATCGGGCGGCGGCAGCGCCCCCAAGAGCGAGAGCAAGGAAAAGGCCCCCGTCGCCAAGAAGACCGACTTTATCTGGTTTAAGGTCGAGATGCCCGAGGGCGTCGGCGTAAGCGACTCCGCCGGCAAGAATGCCGACAGGGTCCAGCTCACCTTCCTCGAAGACGAGAACGCCTCGGCCGATCGCTTTATCCCCGTTTGGAAAAAAGCGCTGACGGCCGAGGAATCCCACGCCGACCAGGCGGAAAAGAAGGGGGATACGTTCCAGTGGAAGGATGACGGGGCCGTCGAGTATAACGGCAGGACGTGGCTCGTCGGAACATACGAGGACAACAGCGGCATCTCAACCATGCTTTTTACCGACGTTGGGCTGGGAAGCGTCTACGTCCTCATCTCGAACTTCGACCAGCACAAGAAAGAAGCCGAGGCGCTCCTCAACTCCATCGAGTTCCCCGATGACATGGAAGAGGCAGTTTCCGAGGCACGCGAAGTCGAGATTTCGAGCATCGAGATCAAGTAACGGGACACCCGCACGCGCCTACGCGCACCCGCGCACATGCGCCCCATTAAAACAACGGGCGCCCAACCCGGGGAGGGCCGACAGCATCGGCCCTCCCCTCTTTTACACCCGCGCATATTGCCACTTGCCGGCGCAAATCCGGCCCCCAGAATGGGACACATGGCCCACCCGAACGAGCCGCCCGCGCGTACAGTAAAGACAGGTAATCCATGGGCGGTTACAGATCGAGGAGGACACGACCATGAAAAAGAAGGCCTTTGCGATTCTCACCCTCTGCATCAGTCTCTTTGCCGCGGTTGCCCTGGTGGGTTGTGGCGGAAGCGGTGGCGCTACCGGCAGCAGTGGTGGCGGCGGCGCGGAAAAGCCAACCGTGGATATGAGGACCGACTTCATTTGGTTTAAGGTCGAGGTCCCCGAGGGCGTCGAGATTACCGACGTTGCCGGCGACACGGCCGACAGGGCCCAGTTTAAGTTCACCAAGAGCGAGCACGCCAGCGACCGCTTCATCCCCGTCTTCGACCCTGACAAGAACGCCGACGAGCTGTTTGACTACGAGGCCAAGTGGAAGACCGACTTTGAGTGGACCGAGAATGATCCCGTCAAGTACAACGGCAAGACCTGGCGCAACGCTTCCTATACACACTCGGGCGGCGTGACGACTGAGTACTTCACCGACGTTGACGGCGGCAGCGTGTACGTGCGCATCGACAATGTCGAAGAGCACAAGGACGCCGTCGAGACCATGATGAAGTCCCTGGAGTTTGCCGATGATATCGCCAAGGCCAAGACCGAGGCCATGGACGTCAAGCTCGACGATATCGAGATCAAGCGCTAAGCGACTCGCGAGCGTAACGGGAAACACGAGCGCAGTGCAAACAAGCGACGGTGCCCCAGCGTTTCGTACTAAGGGAGGATCGGCTCGCCGGCCCTCCCTTTCTTATGCCGATAGCCGGCGAACGCGAGGGTGCCGGACGGCAAAACCACCCCCAGCGCGGTAGCAACACAAATAGACAAGCGCCCCAACGCGTCCGCCCGCCGATTAATAGCACCGCGCAGACAATTAAGCCAACACGTTTAGACATCCGGGCAGTATAGTGACCAAAACGAGCGCATAACCGCACCCCGCGAATGGAGGAGTTATGACCGAACACCACGCCATCAGTCGTCGAGCATTTACGCTGGGCCTAGGACTCGCAGCATTGTCGCCATTTGCAAGCCTGCCCGAAACCGCGGCGCTGGGCCTTCCCGTGCGCGCGGCATTTGCAGAAGACACGCCCACACCGGCGGCCACCCTCGACAAGTTCGTCATTCGCCTTCGCCCCGCGGGCTATTTTCGCACCGCGAGCGTCAACCAAGACGGCAACGTTCGCGGCAACGTCTGCCACCTGTTTAATGACGGCACGTCCAGCAAACTCATCCTTGAACACGTAGTGACCGATGCAGATAATACAAATTGGTATGCCATCCGCACCTTACTCAATTTCGAAGAGCATAAAAAGACGGGCTACAGCATTTGGTCGGTCGACGGCGACTCGGACAAAGATGGAAAGGTCATCCACGTATGGAGTGGCGAGTATGACGACAAGCCCAGCCGCGCTTTTGCGTTTAAACGCCAGTCAAACGGAACCTATATCATCCGAGACCGGACGGTCGAGAAAGAAACCGAGAAAAAAGACATTAAGTACCTGGCAATAGAATCGGACGGCAAAGACCAGGACAGCAATAAGATCTGCCATAAGAGTAAGAGCATTCCGTGGGAGCTCGAACTTATCGGTTACGATATGAAAAAGAACGATGCCACGGTTAGCAGCCTCGACTGGATCACGTACAGCAGCTACGTCGACGGGCCCTGTTGGATGAAATACGTCGACAACAGCAAGTTCCTCGACGAACTGAGCATCCCGGGCACGCACGATTCGGGCACCTGCAGCGTGGACAATGACACCGAGCCCCAATCCTCCCAAGCAAAATGCCAGCAGGATTACATCCCCACGCAGTTGCTCGAAGGCATTCGCTACTTTGATATCCGACTTGGAAAGAACGACGAGAACGGCGACCCCGGCATCGACCACGGAGCTTGTTACCTGCTCAAAAAAGACGGGAACTTTATGCATCTCTCCGATGTCATCGGGTACTTCAATACGTTTTTGAGCGAAAACCCGACAGAAGCGCTCATCATGCTCGTGTCGCGGGGCAATGGCGAGGCTACCAACGAAAGCCTCACGACGGCCTTTGGCAAGGTTTTGGATGAGAACCCCGACCTGTTCTACACATCGAGTCGCATCCCCACGCTGGGCGAGGTGCGCGGAAAGATCGTCCTGCTGCGTCGGTTTGGGCTCGCCGGCAACAGCGTAAGCAGCCACACATGGGGCCTCGACCTCACCCAATGGGACGACAAAATCGCAGCACACACCGACAGCACCTCTATGTGTCTCGTTCGAGACGAGCGGGGCTTTGAAGCCGTGGGGAAAACGGGTGACGAAGAGCCCTATTGCACCAAGGTATACGCCCAGGACCATTACGAATGCACAGGAACCGACAAAATCGGCTGGGTCGATATGGCGCTGCAGGAGACAACCAAGCTCGCCCGCATCATGGTGGACGTCGAGGACAATGACGGGGCCAAGGTAAAGGTCCTGGAGCACAGCTGGTGTATCAACTACACCAGCTGCACGAACTACAAGCAAGGAAGCAATCCTTTTACCGCAGCACGAGTGGTCAACGAGCATCTATACAAGAGCCAGTATATAAACAGCACCGGAAATGAGAGCACAAAGGAGGACTGCCTCAAGCACATTGGCATCATTGCGTCCGACTTTGTTGATGCGGCACTGGCCCGAAGCATCTACCAGCGCAATTACGATGCGAAGCACAAGCAGACCGTTTCGTACTACCTCCCGACCCGTATGCGCATGACATACGGCGACTCGTTGAGCGATGCCTCGCTCCAGGATGGAAAGACCGTTGGCGAGGGTCGTTTCCGCCTTGTCGACAGCAGTAACGTACTCAGCGTGGCGGCTTCGGGCAACACGTTTGCTATCGAATACGTGGATGTCGACGCCCTGGGCAACGAGACCGTTACGGAACTGCAGGGTTCCGTGCCCATCGATATCGACCCGCGCGCACTGACGCCCCACTTTGAAGGGCTCGAGGGCCTTAAGGCCGGCGAGGACGTGCGCGCAAAGATCGCGGCGCCGCTCGAGGGCAAGCTCGAAGGCGATGCCTGCACCGCCCAGCTCGAGTTTATGCACGATGCAAACGGTGTGCCGGGCACGGCAATGGCCGAAGGCGAGGCATTTACCGCAGGGACGTACTGGGTGCGCGCGAAAGGCCTTTTGGGCGACGCGGCGCAGAACTACGAGCTTGCCACCGACGGAGCCGCAAGCTTTACTGTGGCGGCTTCGGGCGACGCGGGCGGTGCAGGCAACACCGGCACCGGCACCAACGCGGGCAGCGCCGACAAGAACGGCAAGGGCAACAAGAGCAAGGGATCGGGCGGAAAACTCGCCGGCACGGGCGACGGCTCTGGCATTGCCGCCGGGCTCGCTGCCGCCGCCGTGGCGACAACGGTCGCCGGCGCGGCAATGCTTGCCAACGATCGCGAAGACAGCGAAGGCGCTAGCGAATAGGCAAGCCGGCTTTCAGACGCATCGGCTCAATCAGGGGCGCAGAATACCGTTCTGCGCCCCTATTTTTGACATGAAGGAGTAGCAAAGTGTTGTTATCCATGCGTGTCACTCCCGCGGGGTTCGCTAAAACTGCCTCTATGGCCACATTTTAGTCACCGCAAGGCTCCGATGCGAAGGTGCCAGACAGCACAGCAATTCGTGTCCGCGCGAGACTTTAAACTAAATGCGACAAAGATGCATTCCACAAGAGGAGAGTGGGGCGACAGTGATGGGCGAACTGGTAAACCGTGGAGAATCGGCAATCGTGCCAGAAGTTTTTTACAAGCAGGTTTCCTCGATTCTCAACGCCGCTCGCGACAAGGCCTATACCGCCGTTAACTTTGCGATGGTTGAGGCGTATTGGGAGATCGGCAAGAGCATTGTTGACGAGCAGGGCGGAGAGGAGCGCGCAGCATATGGAGAGGCATTGATGGCAGGCCTCTCCAGAAGGCTTACCGCGGATTTCGGAAGAGGCTTTGGCATCGCAAACCTTCGCAATATGCGTCAGTTCTTTCTTGCGTTTCCAATTCGCGACGCACTGCGTAGCGAATTGAGCTGGACTCATTACCGCAGGTTGATGCGCATTCCCGACCCTGATGCTCGCGCCTGGTACATGAACGAATGCGCCGATTCTCGTTGGAGCACACGTCAGCTCGAGCGCCAAATCAACACCACGTTCCGCGAGCGCCTGCTTGTCAGCAAGGACAAGGAGGCCGTCACCCAGGAAATCCAAAAGAGCGCCCCGGCTCGTCGCCCCGAGGATATCATCCGCGACCCATATGTACTGAGTTTTTAGGTTTCTCGGACGATACTGCGTTTCGCGAGAGCGATCTAGAGCAGGCGCTCATCACGCATCTTCAGAAGTTCCTGCTGGAGCTTGGCCGTGGTTTCGCTTTCGAGGCGCGCCAAAAGCGCATCACCTTTGATGGGCGCCATTTCTATATTGACCTTGTGTTTTACAACTATCTGATGCGCTGCTTCGTGCTCATCGACCTTAAGACCGATGACCTTACGCATCAGGACCTGGGCCAGATGCAAATGTATGTGAACTACTACATGCGCGAGCTCATGAACGAAGGCGACAATCCGCCTATAGGCATCGTGCTCTGCGCGGACAAAAGCGACTCGATTGTCGAGTACACGCTGCCCGAAAACAACGACCAAGTGTTTGCCGCCAAATACCTGCCGTATCTTCCAAGCAAGGAAGAGCTGGCGCGCGAGCTGAGTGCCGAGTACCGCGCCATCAACGAAGCGACTAATGGCGAAGCGCAAGGGTAGCAGCACGTTGCGACCGATGCCCCCGACGGCGTTTCATATCCCCCGACACAAGAGGAGCGCTCCATGACAGACAGACCGAAAACAACACTGCGCGACTGCATCTATGGACTTGCCGTCGGCGACGCGCTGGGCGTTCCTTACGAGTTCAGGCCCCGCGGCACGTTCGAATGCGCCGACATGATCGGCTACGGCACGCATGGGCAGCCCGCCGGCACCTGGAGCGACGACACATCTATGACGCTTGCTACCTGCGACTCGATTAGGGAGCTCGGGCACATCGACACTGCGGACATGCGCGACAAGTTCGTAAGTTGGATTGCCCGTGGCGAGTATACGATCGACGGCGTTTTCGATTACGGCGGCACGACCGCCCGCGCCTTGCACACCGGCAAAGGAGGCTCCGGCGAGCGCGACAACGGCAACGGTTCGCTCATGCGCATCGCGCCCCTGGCGTTTGTCGACGCGACTGACGACGAGGTCAGCAAGGTCTCCGCGATTACGCACGCCCACAGAACGTCGACCGGTGCATGCGTCATATTTGTCGAGCTGATGAGAGATGTGATGAACGACGTGCTCCCCTCGTGGGCACTCCATCTGAAAGGCGTGCCTGAGCAGGAGATCAGGTCAGGTGGCTTCGTGCGCGACACGCTTAAGGCAGCCACCTGGTGTTTCGTCAACACTAACAGCTAAGAAGATTGCGTGCTTGCCGCCGTCAACCTGGGCGACGACACCGACACCACCGCAGCCGTCGCCGGCGCCCTCGCCGGCACGGCCTACGGTCTCAAAGCCATCCCACAGGAGTGGATCGACACTCTACGCGGAAAAGAGCTGATTGAGCAGTGTTTGTTTTAGGGCACACTTACGATAGAAACTGACCAGGGGGCACCATGGAAAGAGAGATCGCAAATATAGATGAGTTCCAAGTGGACGAAAACGGGATTCCGCTATTTCCAGCAGGACTGAAGGAAGAAGCCAGCCTCTATGTCCTCCCCGACGGGCGCTACCTCCCTTGCGAGCTCTACAGGACCGAAGATGGCGGCTCACTCATTTATGAGCCATCCGGGCTCAGCTTCTTCGGGCAGATGCTTGCTCAATTAAAAGAGTGCTAGAGGTTTGATTGCCCGTTAGATCGACGCTGTTCCAAACCACGGGATGGACAGGATGTCTCCCACCGCGGCCTGTGAGGTAAAATCTTGACTGCCGCGGAATCCGCCTGCGGGCAACGCTCCGATCTCCGATTGGGGTGAAGCCTATGAACTTGTTTCTTGAAATCCTGCGCCTCTCGATGTATGTGACCGGCATTGCCCGGAACCTCTACTCGATCTGGCGGGGATATAAGCAGTAACGGATAGCGAAGGGAGTCATAGAAAAGGGCCGGTTGCAGCCGACCCTTTAGACGATAATACCTGCGTTGCCCGCGCTTCCGAAGTGTGACTAGCTGAGGAGCGGGTTCCGCGGCACATCTTGATTTTACCCAGCGGCAAGGCTCTTTTACAGCCGTTCCACCGTTTATTTACATCTGCCAATCAAGACGAGACTACTACGCACCTTTATTACACACGATGTTTTCAGCCTGGTATAAACAAGTTCAATAATAGAATGCAAATCCAACCATCATGTCTGATTACGAAAGGATTTTTGCCTTTTCTGCAGCAAACTCTTCCTCGGTAAGTACTCCACTCTCACGCAGTGCTGCAAGCCTCTCAAGCCTTGCAACTACATCAACCACTATCCGCCAGCGTCTCAATAGTCTGTGAAACCTGCGGATACCGCTCGAGCTCCTTCGATAGGGCATCGACTATCTCGGCAATATTCTTTGCATTTTTGCCCCCGTTTAATACGTTTGCCCTGACCTTAGATGACGACTTGACAGTAACGCCAGATCCGCCTTCAACTGGAACAACCGAAATACTGATATTTTCGCCCCAAGACCAAAGGCTCATACCAATCTCGGCTGCAACTGTTCTTGTTGTGGGCGATGCACTATCAACTTTTACTTTAGGCTGCTTTTCCATAGCTGTCTTCAAGGCATTAAACGTGTCGTCAGGAGAATACGGTACCTGAAGCTGAAGCTGCTGATCCGCAAAACCCATAATCTGGCCTCCGCTTCTTACAAGATTAAGGCTATCGGCAATGGTAGCACGTTCCCAGCAGTCTTAAATTCGTCTCATGACCTTGCGATGCAGCCCGACACCCCGGCACCACT
Source organism: Collinsella sp. (assembly GCA_022739635.1). Lineage (GTDB taxonomy): Bacteria > Actinomycetota > Coriobacteriia > Coriobacteriales > Coriobacteriaceae > Collinsella. The sequence continues at coordinate 33,061 of JAIIUG010000010.1, forward strand.
CCCCTACTTACCAAAGATCGCAGCGAGCAAGCCCTTGCGTTTGGGCTTTTCCTCTCGATAGGAACCCTCGGCCGCCGCTGCCACCTGACGCGGCTGCTCGCCGCCTCCACGGCGCACGATCTGGTATAGGAAGGGCGATTTAACGTATTTGACCTCGATGGGCGTGGCATGCACGGTGCTTTCGCTCGACAGCATCACGTTGGGATTGAGCGGTGCCACCACATGCGTCTCACGCTTGTCGCTGAACACTACCGCGGCCGCACGACCCGTCTGGCCGTTCACGGCGATGCGCACTTGCTCGCCGTCGCGGCTATCCGACGCCGGGCGATCGACAAAGTAGACCGGCACCATCACCAGGCCGTCCTTGTGCTTGCGAGCCTTGCGCGCCCACGTGCGGATGCTCTTTTTATTGAGCCCCAGCACCGCCTCGGCATCGTTGCCGGCAACGTCGAGCGCCAGTTTATCAATAACCACCTGGTCCTTGGTGGACGCATCGACAGAAACGACGCGGAAGTCGCCTTCCTGCATGGCGGGATCGAACGGGCCGACCTTGGCAAAGTCCCACGGCTCCAAAATGCCCATGAGGCGAACGTCCAGGTAGTTTGCCCTGGGATATGCCCAGTCGAGCACCTCGTAGTACACCAGGGTCTCCTTGCTCAGGCCCTTGCCCGGGAAGCTCGCCATCATGCGCAGGTCCGCCAGCGCCATGGGGAAATAGAAGAGCATCATGTCATTTTGGATTGCGTCTTCTACATCGTGACCGGCAAAGACCTCCGGGTACTGGCGCACCAGCTGTAGCGCGTTGGCACGTGCCTGCTGCGGCGATATCTCACAGGGGACGCCCTGTTCGGGAACGTATTCGGCACCCACGCCCATGGTCAGGCGCTTGCTAAACGCACCGGGCTTGAGAAGGTCAGCCATACCGATTTTGTTGCCGCAGGACGGGCACTCAAACACGCGTTGGGTCGACTCGCCCTCAAAGGACGCGCCGCAGAAGGGGCAAGGAATGCTCACGTGCGTCGCCTCTTGGAACTCCTGCGCCGTTCCGCGATCTTCCCACAGCAGATGCTCCAGGACCGACTGATTGCGCCAGTACGAATTGAAGAAATACCAGTCCGGGTCCTCTGGGCGCTCGAGCTGCGAGACGTGCGTGAGCTTGAGCAGCCCGTCGACCACCGTCAGCGGCGTATGACGGATACCCAGGGCGCTCTTGGGCTCTCCGGCGTCCGCTTGCCACGGAATAATCGTCTCGCAATAGGCGCACTCAAAGCTGCGCTTTGCCTGGTGCGAATACATGGGGCCGCCGCAGTTTTGGCATTTAATGGCAAACATCTCGTCCATGAAAACGTCCTCCTTTGCACAGGGCTGTCGACATTCAGTATGTCGAGCAAATCGGCGCGTGCCCATACCCATGTGGCCCAAAATGGAGCACTCGGTCGGACGGGAAGGCGCAATGAGCTCGAAGGCGCGCGGACAGTCGCCCCCTCCGCCTCGTACCCGTTAGCGCCGGCAGACCATTGCTGCATTTTCTGAGCATCGGCACACGTTGCGCCTGTGCGAGCTACACTATCCCCTTAAACATGATTGTGAGGACGATCGTTATGCTATTTGTAAATCGGCTGGTACATACGCTTGTTCCCGGCAGCGAAAGCGAGCCGGTCGATACCTCCTGCCGCACCAACGCGGGTTTTGCCGCAAGCCTCATCTGCATCGGCCTCAACATCACGCTGTGCCTGGCCAAGGGCATAGCTGGTCTGCTCGCTGGCTCCGTCTCGCTTATCGCCGACGCCTTCAACAACCTTTCCGACGCCTCGAGCAACATCGTGAGCCTGCTGGGGTTCCGCCTTGCCAGGCGCCCGGCCGACGAAGGCCACCCCTACGGCCACGGCCGCTACGAGTACCTCGCCGGCTTGTTTGTCGCCGTCCTGGTTTGCGCCGTCGGCATCAATCTGGCACTCGAGTCCATTACCAAGATCATCAAGCCCTCCCCCACCGCGTATTCGGTACTCTCGATGGCAGCCCTTGTCCTGTCCATGCTCGTCAAGTTTTGGATGGCGGCGTTCAACCGCACGCTGGGCAACCGCATAGATTCCGAGACGCTTATCGCCACGGCGCAGGATTCCAAAAACGACGTCATTACCTCGTCCTCGGTCCTGGTCGCAGCGCTTATTTCGCAGACGACCGGCTTTGACCTCGATGGCTGGGCAGGCCTGGGCGTGGGCATCTTCATCTGCATCAGCGGCATGGGCCTGGTGCGCGACGCCATCAGCCCGCTGTTGGGGCAAGCGCCCGACCCCAAGCTCGTCCAGGCAATCCGTGACAAGATCATGTCGTATCCGCAGGTCCTAGGCACGCACGACCTGATGGTGCACGACTACGGCCCCGGTCGGCAATTTGCCAGTGCGCACGTGGAAATGCCCGGCGAGGGCGATGCGTTTGAACATCATGAGATCCTGGACACCATCGAGCACGATATCAAACGGCAGATGGGCATCGGTATCACGCTACACTGCGACCCCATCGCCACCACCGGCGACGACCTGCGCGGCTGGGTCAAGCGCGGCATCATGCAGATCGATCCCGCGCTCTCCATTCACGACCTGCACGAGCACGACGGCTTTGTTTCGTTTGACCTGGTGCGTCCCGACGGCTTTGACATATCCGACGAGGAGCTGCTGGAGCTCGTCACGCGCATCGTGCACGAGCGCCGGCCCGATGTCTCGTGCGTCGTCACGTTTGACTCGGGCTTCAGCTCGCCCGACCGCCCGGCCGAGCAGCTGTAATCGACAGCAAGACGGGACGTAGGACCGCCGACCAACGCGCCCACGCGCCCGGTCACGCGATCCTGCGTCCCGTTTTTGTTTGCACCGCTAAGGCTCTAGCCGCTCGACCGCTAGTTCCCCTGCGCGCCCGAAATGCCGTTTTGCAGGGCACCCCAGGCGTTCGTTGCCATATCGCCCAGGTTCTGTGCGGTATCGCCGAGATTCTGAGCCGTGTCGCCCAGCTCTTGGGCCTTATCCCCAAGCTCCTGCGCCTTGTTGCTCAGGTCCTCCAGCGTGTTGGAGCTCGAGCTGTCCGCGCCGCTCTGGTCGCCGGACGCATTACCCGAAGAGCCGTCCTTGCGCGTAAGCTGTATCTCGAGGTTACCGTTGTCGTTATAGTAGGCAGACGTCACGACCCAGTTGGCATCGACAACGGGCGTCGAGCCGTCATCGGTCAGGATCACGGCGTTCGAAAGATCGGCCCCGCGCGACTTGAGGAGCTTCTTGGCGTTAGACCAGTACTGACCCGGGATATCGCTCAGGTCGACGGCGCCGGACTGGGTAGTCTCGGTCTGCTCGACCGTGGTATCAGTCGTGCCACCCCGCTTGTTGAGCATGCCCGACACGATGGCAAACACAACCGACAGGGCAAAGAAGATCGCCAGCACGATCAGGATTTTCTTGATCACGCTCGACGAACGCGAAGGCTTCTTCTCCTCATCCTCGCCATACTGAGGGATGGACTTGGGATACTCACGATACGGCTCGCGCGCATATCGGTCGCGCGACTCGTAGCGCGGCTGTGCCGTGCGCGGCATATATGTCGTCTGCTGAGGTTGCGGAATGGGATTTTGCAGCAGGTCATCATAAGGGTCCGCCGCCGCGTTGCCGTAGGGGCTCTGCGACGAGGCACCATACGGGTCCTGCGCTGCGTTCCCGTAATTCACAACGCGCGTGGGATCGGCCGAGGCCTGGGTCGCATCGGGGGCAGCGTAGCCGGGATTCGGCACGACGCGGGTCTCATCGGCGCCATTGCCCGTCCGCGGGGAGCCGTAGCCACCCATTACGGTCGTCTTATCCTGGTCCATGCAACGATTCCTTTCCGTCGCCCGTAAGCATCAAGTTATCCATGCATTCTACCCGTGCAAAAGCCTATGATGGGCAAAGCCGCCGGTATCTACAAGACATGCGCGGTCGACGGTCACAAGCGAATCGAGGAACGTCATGGCAAAAAGCAAGCTCATCAAAGACACAACGCGCGCCGAGCGTGAGGAGATCATCAAGCTAGCGCTCGCTGGCTGCGGCAACGGCAGCTGCGATAACTGTGGAAGCTGCAGCTTGGGAGCAGGCGATCCATATGGCACCTACCAGCCCTACATTGACGGCGAGATGGAAATCGCCGATATCAACATGATAGTCGCCGAGCGCAACGCCAAACTCTTCGGCCTCCAGCGCGGCTAACGACCTCTTCTTGGGCTGTGCACCAAAAAATGCGCCCATCTACTACGTTTAACTCAAGGGTGCCAACCATAGCCATATTTGAGTTAACAAAACCGCAGGTAAACGTCTTGCTGTATTGTTAAAAAACGCTCCATGGTTGGTCCAACCCTGGTAAACGTAGTAGATGGGCACTTTTCGTGGCGCAGCTGGCCCAGATAGCTTGTATCGGAGCCAGTTTGCATCAAAAAGTCCCCGGTGACTCTGCGTTTGCGCCACCGGGGGACTTTGTAATTCGCTTCTTGCGGCTTTACTCTACTCGTTGGGTACGTACGTGGCCCTAGCCCGCTCGGGCGTTACGTCCTGACCACTGGAATAGCTCGAGTCGAAGGCGTGCGCAACCAAATCGTGCGTATCCCATGCCATGCAGTCAAACTCGCCAGTATCGAGGACGATGATATAGCCCTTGCCATCGTAGTAGAAATGATCCTCGGTGTAATTATCGTCATCGTCGATGTTGTCTTCGGACACAGAGTCAAAATTCGGCTTTGCCGTCTTAATTGCCTGCTTGGCCTCGCTCTTGAGGGTGTCGAACGAAAGGCCATGCTGCGCAAGCGAATCCTCGAGCGAAACCTGCTCACCCGTCTTGAGGTTGTAGTACGCCGACCTCGTCTTCTGCACCGATCGATACGGAGGCTGATAACTGTTGGTGAACGTACGCACGCAGGCGATATCGCCATCGATCGAGACGATCTCGGCAGTGTACATCATGGTCACGCGACTGTCCTCGTCGTCCATCGAGGCCTGCTTGCTCGCGTCGAGCGTATCCGCGACCAGCTGAACCATATCCTTGTTGAACTTGGCGACACCTACACCCTGGCCTTTTACCTGAGGATAGGTCCACGTAGCCGAAATCTGGCACGTATCATCGGGGGACGGATTCAGCGGGCCTTCGCCAACCGCAGCCGTAAAGTTGACATCCTGCGTGGCAGAGACGGCCTCGTAGCTCGCCTGCGCATCGTCAGCGTCCTTCGACTTCAGCTGCTCCAGCGTCGTGGCGACCGTTGCAATAGTTTCGTTTATCGAGTCCTTATCGGAAAATAACACGCCATAAACGCCAGAAAAGCCAGAGTTGAATTCCCTCAGAGGAATAAGGTCCGTCATTGCCTTGAATGATTGGCCATCATACCCGATGAATTTAACTTGGTATTCATGAGCAGAAGGGCCACTTTCGCCAGAGACGTCGCTTTGTTTAATTTCCGCTCCATGGTCAAACCACTGCACAAATCCAATCTTACCCGCATATTCAGTAGGACCGAAAGTCACACACGCCTGCTGAGTGCCCACAACCACCTCAGGCGTGTAGACCTTCTCAATCTCGCCGTTCTTATACGCCCAGACCTCAAGATTCGCAGAGGCAGCCTTGTCCTCAAAATCAACCGGCTCATCGGAATACTCTATCAGCAGCTCGTCTTGGCCGTCGCCATCAAAGTCAACAAGTTTGGCGTAAGCAACACCCTGGGCTCCATACGTGTATTCATCGAACTCGACAGCCTCGCCCTCGCCGTACTTCTTTTGGTACTCGAGGATCTTGTCGGTGAACAGCTCGTTTGCCGTCTTGACCGCTGCCTTGGCAGAGGCCTTGGCCTCCTTCTTGGACTGCGTGAGCTCAACGTTCTTAGGGGCGTCCGAGCCTTCCTTGGCGTAGTCCACCTTCATGGTGGTCGTGCTCTTCTTTTTGCCCTTGCCCGAGGTAATGGTCATCTGGTACTTCTGATCGGGCAGCTCGCCAAAGTCCTCCATGGCAAAGCCGTCCTCGCCGTCCACTTTGATGGTGTAGCTCTTGCCCTTGCCGGATACCGGCGCCAGCTCGACGGTATAGCTCTTGAGCTTTTTGCCCTTGCTGTTTTTGGGCAGAATCTTGGTCTCGCACGCGCAAACAACATAGCCCTTGCCGCCCGAGGTCACCTCGGAAGATGTGCCGATACGCGGCACGATCACGATAGCGGCGACAATGGCGACAACGGCCACGCCTCCGATAACGGCCGCGACGATACGGCCCCTGTGCTTGGGCTTCTTGGGCTGAGGCGTCAGGTCGAACGACTCGGCGGGCTCGGCGAACGGCTGCTCATATTGAGGCTGTGCCGCCATGTGAGCCGGAGCACCCTGCGTGGCCTGCCGCCCCGCAGGAGCTGATGACGGCGCGGGCGCAGCAGGGTCGCCCGCCAGCGCGCTATCCCCTACCGGAAACGCCACGGGCTCCGCCTGGTCCTCGGCGCCACCCACGCGAGCGCCGCAGCTCGTGCAAAACGTGGAGCCATCGGGTATCTGAGCTCCGCACTTGGTGCAATACATCGCATCTCCCGTCTCTCGTCGCAGCCGCAATGCGCCCGCGCAATTCTTCCAACTACACCGTACGAGAGAAATCCCCATTCTTGTTGCGCAACATTGCCGCCGTCCCAAAATGATCCTTCCGTCCCCTTGGAATCAAAAAGCCCCGCCGAGCCTTGGTGGGCACGGCGGGGCGGACAAGCGGCTATGAGCAGCAGGCTTAGAACAGGCCGGTGATGTTGCCGTCGTTGTCGACGTCGATGTTCTCGGCCGCGGGAAC
>JAIIUG010000099.1:0-6852 GCA_022739635.1 Collinsella sp.
GCATGAGCTCGTCCCAGGTGCCGCCGACGCCCATCAGGAACACGGCGTCGTAGCCCTCGTCGGCGACCTTGTCGGCGAGCGCGGTCATCTTCTTGCCGGTCTCGTAGAGCGCCTTGCCGTCCTCGAGGTAGCCCTCCTGGTCGAAATGCATGATCTCGATCTTCTCGGTTTCCTTCATTTGTCTCTCCTTTCTGGGGTTGTCTCCACATCCCCCATGCCAACGGGCATCAAACCCGCTTACATTCCGTAACACTCGGCCGCTTTGGCCTTAAGCGCATTGACTGACTCTTCGTAGCCCTCTGCCTTGACCTCCATTTGCTTGGAGACGGCATCGAGATACGGGTGCACGTCCCATGACTTCAGACGTTCGGCAATCATGGCCGCAATCGTCTGGAAGAACACAAGATTGGGAATTGCGCTGAGCAGCGGAGCCACCTGAGGTACCGCAACCTCATGAGCCCTACCCCTGGGATGGGCCGTGAGCAGCACCGTTTTTGTCGTAACGTTCGATAGCGCATCGGCGATATTCGCAAGACGCTCCGACCCCTGCGGATCGTCGACGATAAACACCAGGTAGCCCGGGGTTATCTGCATCTCGGGACCGTGGACGAACTCCTCACCCTCGTGATGCATGGCAGGAATCTTGATGGTCTCGCTCAGCTTGAGGGCCGCCTCTTCGGCAACGCCATAGTTGGGGCCGTTGCCGACAACCATGGCGGGCATGTGCTCAGAAAGCTCGAGCATGCGGTCTTGGACATATGCCTCGGCGGTCTTGCACATCACGGCATTGGCATGGATAGCCTCGCGCAGGTCGTCTAAACGCTGGGCAACGCCCTTGGCGTCAATCGTTCCGCGCGCCTGACCACCGTACACACCAAAGAGCACCAGGTACTCAACGAGGACCTCGACGCCCAGAGTCACAAAGTCCACCGACTCGACGCCCACTCCGTAGTCAAGAACGATATCAGCGTGCTCCTTGATGGGTGCCTCGACGTTTGCCGTGAGCGCAACTGCAGCCATATCGTGTGCGCGCATGTAATCAAGAGCCGCGATCGTATTGGTCGAATAGCCGCTCTGCGAAACGGCAATGTTGAGCGCATGCTGCGGATAGGTGTGTTCAAAATCGACGAAGGCCTCGGGCGTCACAACGGACACCTGCATTTGCAGCGCATCTTGCAGGTAATCGCGGGCGCAATCGGCGGCATGGCGCGACGAACCCGAAGCAACGATGCGCAGCGCGTCAAAAGAACCGGACTGGAAAATATCAACGAGCTGCGCTACCAGCTCAGACGAACGCTCGAGGTTCTCTCCCATGCGCACATGGGCAAGCTGAACGTAATCGAGCATCTTCATCGTCTCACCTCGTAACAAATCATTAGTATTTGATACCAATCATAGTTACAGGTTACGGCTTTTTGATACCTCTTTGTCGATTAATTAATCCCCATCGGCGAACGGTCGATTTTGAGCCATGTAAGGTTGTATATGCAGTCTGCTCAACGAATCAAAATTCCGTCAGCTTTTCAGCCCGTTATGCAAAAAACCAGCTAGTACGTATAGGTATATCCGCCCGCATCACCGCGGTTAAACGACTTGACGTACTCGGTCGCCTGGCCGCTCGCATCGAAGCTCACGCACTCAAGCGTCAAGGCAAGATCGCCCTGCTCCAGTCCGAGCAGGCCGGCATCTCGCGCGCCCAGCGCTTCGATATCGAGCTTTTCCTGTGCCATGACCGGCTTTCGGCCCAACATCTCATAGGTCTCGTACAAACTGAAGACCGACACGTCAATATCTTCGATTGTGGGAAACAGCAGGCACGGGATGAACGCCATCTCAATCGATACGGGATCGCCGTTGACGCAGTTCAAACGCCGAATCGAATACAGCAAATCGTCCTCAGCAATGCCAAACAGGTTGGCATAATATGGGCCCGCATAACGCTTGGAACGCGCGAGGATACGGACAGACGGCTCGCCACCCGAAGCACGAACCGATTCGCGAAAGCCTCCTGTTCGCTCGTAGGCAACGGACACTTTCTGTGCCACAAACGCGCCCTTTCCGCGGACGCGTCGAATCTGCCCACGCCGAACCAGCTCATCGACAGCGCTTCGGATGGTCAAGCGTGTCGTACCAAATTCTTCGGCGAGGTCTTTTTCGGACGGAATCATGGAACCCGTGGGATATATACCGCGCTCGATACGCTCCTCGATGCGGCGTCGAATGCGCATATAAACCGGGGTGGCATCTACTGTTTCAGCCATTGTTCACCTGCCACGCTCCTCATGCCGTTCTTTTCGCCGTTATCGGCAAAGCGGAACTTTGTGGGCAAAATCACCGATTTGCAATGCTCCACAAAACGCATGTCCTTATCAAATTCTATCGTGCTCTCATAGAACACCGGCGTTCCCTCTTCTTGTTGGAGCAGCTCGGCCTCTTCGGCGTTCAAACGCGAGATGGAGATATGCTCACGTCCATGCTCAACACGCACGCCGCCTTCTTTGAGCAAGACATCGTAAAGGCTCTCGCACTCAAAATCGTGCTCGGGAAGCGATGGGCACAGGGACAGGTTAACGTGAGCCGTCTCGATTGACGCCGGCTCGCCCTCAATAAGTCGAACGCGCTGCATACGGAGCAAAGGAGCACCTACAGCCACCCCAAGCTTGTCGGCAAGCGCCTCATCCGCCTCGATGGTCCCGGTGGAAACCAGACGAGAAGAGGGATGCAGGCCGGCAGTCCGCACAGCATCGGAGAAGTTATACGTTTCCTGGAAGATATTCAGCGACTTGGGAGGACACACATACGTACCCGATCCGCGACGGCTCTCGAGCGTTCCGCACGAGATGAGCCGCGTGATACCGGCGCGCAACGCCGTACGCGAAACGCCAATCTCTTCGCACAGCACGCGCTCGGCCGGCAGGCGATCGCCGCCGGCAAGCTGATGGTGCTGGATATACCAAAGAATTCCCTCAACAGCACGATCTTTGGGGGGAATTGCATAAGATTCGCCTGCCATAGCACAGACTCCTCATTCAGAAACGTATGCCGCCAAAATTAGGCCAGCCCTCCCATGGCATCAAATTCGGCCTTGATCTTCTCGGCGACATTCCGATACGACTTATATAGACTTGAATCGCGTTTGACTTCGTCGGTCATAACGGGAATCTCTAATTTGGAAACCTCGTCTTTTCCCGTCTGGACCGCCACAACAACGCCCATACCAAGACACATATTACGCTTGGCAGCGTTCATTTTTGCCGCCTTAGCGGGATTTGCCAGAATACGCTGGGCAAATTCCTGTTTAGAGACCGCTTCATCAGCCTCCGGATCGCCCGCCTCGGCCACTTCGCACTGCAACACGTCCGCATAGTCAAAAATCTTCGGCTCGCCGCCGCGCTGATGCACGGCCCACTTGCGGCGCGTGGCATCCTGATAGATAGCCGGCAAAAATGTAAACCGCGGCGGGTCCAAAATCGTATCCGTGATGGTAAACGCATCGGAATCAAAGGCATCCTGCGGGTTTTTCTTCTTGAACAGCCCCATATCAGCCTCCCGTACTAGCATTAAACAACTCAAGCCGAATATAGCACCAATTTCAAGCCGCCGCTTTATCGCATCGGTGCGTGGCGCCTATGGCTCGCTCAGCGGAAAAGTTCATGGACGAGGGCCGGGGCGCCTGCTTTGTTTTGAGAAGTGGGCTTCGCGAGCTTCTCAAAACAAAGCAGGCGCCCCGGCCCCGCCGGCAAATAGCGGACACTCCGTATGCAATCTATGCAAACAAACAAGCGCGCTTAGCTACATTCGGTAAGGTCAAGCACGCTGCCCTTCACGATAAGCGCCGGCTCCAGAACGACCTCTTCGGCACGTCTACCGCCCCTACCGGCAAGACGCTTGGACATGCAGCCAAAAGCATGCTCCGCGAGGACACCGGGATCCTGCTCAATCGCGGTCAGCGCCGGCTCAAAGAGAACGTCGGCCGCCGAGTTGTCGTAACTCACCACCGAGATATCGCCCGGGATGCTCTTCCCCATCTCGTGCAAGCGTTTGAGCAAGCCGAGGGCAATATTATCCGAGCTTGCGAACACGGCAGTGGCATCGGTTGCAAGCACCGCCTCCGAGGCTTCGTATGCGCTCGGAATGTAGTACTCGCTCTCAAACTCCAGGCGCGCGTCGATGGGCAGTCCCACCTCGCGCAGCGCGCGCTCATAACCGGCGAGTCGCTTGCGGCCCGTGTTGGAGCGACGCGCGTTAACCAGACAGGCGATGCGGCGATGACCCTGCTCAATCAGATACCGCGTGGCCATGTAGCCGCCCATCTCGTGGTCGAACATCACCTTGTCGCACTCGAGGCCCTCAATGGCGCGGTCGACCATCACGGCAGGAATGGGCAGATGGCTCACTTCCTCGCGCAGGGCGCGATCGTCGGAGAACTCGTCACCCACCACCAGAAAGACGCCGTCGACGCCGCGCATCACCAGCTGGCGCAGCAGTTCCAGATCGTCATCGGCGCTTCCGCCCGAGCTGGTAATAAAGAGCGCGTAACCGTCCTCGCGACAGCGCTTTTCCAAGCTGCCGGCGAGCGAGGCAAAAAAGCGGCTCTCAATATTGGGAACGATAAGGCCCAGCGTGCGCGACTCGCGCATGACCAGGCTACGCGCGATCTGGTTGGGAACATAGTGGTTGCGCGCCGCAACCTCCTTGATGAGCTTGCGGTTTTCTTCCGAGATGCGACAGGGCCGATTATTGAGAACAAGCGAGACCGACGAAGGGGAAAGCCCCACCTCCTGGGCGATCTGCTTGAGGGTGACTTTGTTGGCCATCTCGCTCCTTCCGGGTTTACGCGCAATCTCTTGAAAGTATAGCGACTGCCCATCTACCTCGGTGATAAACACTTTACCAATCCGGTGGACGGCTGTTTTATCGCCGCCAGCGCACCAAATCCGTCCAGGTGGGGTATATTGCAATCGATTGATGACAACAACCACCTAAAGGCGGATATTCGTATGCACGAGAACGACTTTTTTAACGAGGACCTGCTCTGCGCGCTCGCCGGCGTTGCCGGCGAGGACAACGTACTCATGAGCGAGCCCATGCGCGAGCACACCACGTTTAAGATCGGCGGCCCGGCCGATGTCTTTGTCACGCCCGACACCGAGCAGGGCCTCGTCGCCACGCTCGATACCTGCTATCGTTGCGATCTGCCACTCACCATCGTGGGCAACGGCTCCGACTTGCTCGTCGGTGACAAGGGCATCCGCGGCGTCGTCGTAGCGCTGGGCAAGGGCCTCTCCGACATTACGGTCAACGGCACGCATGTCACAGCGGCAGCCGGCGCTTTGCTTTCCGATGTCGCCGCGACTGCCGCCGAAGCCTGCCTCACCGGCATGGAGCCCATCTCGGGTATCCCCGGATCGGTCGGCGGCGCCTGCTACATGAACGCCGGCGCCTACGGTGCCTGCATGGCCGATGTGCTGGAGTCCGTGCGTGTCTACAAGCCCGCCCGCATGCTTGACGACGGCACCCGCGGCAGCGGCAATATCATCGAGTTCGATGTCGACGAGCTCAACCTGGGTTATCGCAAGAGCCGCATCGCCGACGACGGCTTTATCGTACTTTCGGCCACTTTTAACCTCGCCCCGGGCAACGCCGCGATGATCAAGGCCGACATGGACGGCTACCGCCAGCGCCGCGAGGACAAGCAGCCGCTCGACATGCCGAGCGCCGGCTCCACCTTCAAGCGCCCCGAGGGCTACTTTGCCGGCAAGCTCATCATGGATGCCGGCTTGCGCGGCCACGCCGTCGGCGGCGCCCAGGTGAGCGAAAAACACTGCGGCTTCATCGTCAACGCCGACCACGCCACCGCCGCCGACGTCGACGAACTCATCCGCCACATCCAAACAACCGTCAAAGACCAATTCGGAGTAGACCTAGAACCCGAAGTCCACCGAGTAGGCGAATTCCTATAGCACGCTCGTTGTAACCCACCTTAATCAATAACGGAACAAGTGATTTAGCTCACTTGTTCCGTTATCTTTTAATTGCGAAGAGCATCGGCCATCCGCAGGATTGAAATCATCGAACGATAAGTGAGTTCCACCTTTTCGCCCGCAAGTAGTCGTTTCGAGCCAATCTCATCTAGCCCCACAAGCCGAGAAAACAGCGAGCTGCTCATCGTGCCCTCGTCAATTGATTCCTTTATGGTCTTCAAAACATCCGTATCATGAAGCGACGCCGAGCTGTAAGGGGCAACACGAGCGGAACTCTCAATTAACGACGAAACAAAAGGATGGAGATGCTTTGGACATAGTCCATCAAACACCACATCCCCATTGTCGTTCGAGCCGACTAGTCGCCAACGATAATAATCGACCCAGTCATCTCCGTCATATATGGTGTCCATGAATGCCTCCCGACTAAAGGGCTAACAAAAGGGAAGTTCTAGATTTTGTCATATCCATCCCCAGCATCTTTCGACACTTTTATATTGCGACTATTTTAGATCTATATGACCAATTCGAGCCCCAATAAGACGATTATTGCAGTTAGGTTATATTTCATCTTTCACTTTTGGTGGGCCATCGGCTCCAAACACCAAGCCCGAAGTCCACCGAGTAGGCGAATTCCTCTAAATAGAAGGCCCCGAAAGGGAGAGGCTTCGTAAAGAAGTCCTCTCCCTTTCGGCTTTTGTAATCCCCCACTTACGATTGAATTGGTAGGTAAAATCATAAGTTGAGAATTACAATAGGGAAGGAGGGCTTGACTATGGCGAATGGAAATGCAGTGACTATTCTCGGCTCGGCTCGGCTCGGCTCGGCTCGGCTCGGCTCGGCTCGGCTCGGCTCGGCTCGGCTCGGC
>JAIIUG010000100.1:0-6800 GCA_022739635.1 Collinsella sp.
AAGCCGCGCACCAAGATGCCGGCCGACGCCGTGACTGTCGCCGCTCCCATCTTTGCCACGGCCGAGACGCTCGAGTATGACGAGAAATCCGTCAACAAGGGCCTGGCCAAGGAAGGCATGGGTGCCATTCTGGATGCCGCCAAGGCCGCGCTCGAGGGCGTGGACGAGTGGACGGCTGCCAACATCGACGCCGCGCTTGAGCCGCTGCCCGAGCAGATGGACCTCAAGAAGCGTGTTGTCTTCCAGGCTGTGCGCGTCGCCGTCTGCGGCAACATGGTGAGCCCCCCGCTGGGTGAGACCATGGCGCTCGTCGGCCGCGACGACTGCCTGGCGCGCATCGACCGCGCCCGCACGATGGCGCTGTAGCAGCCGCGTAAACGCATGTATCCGAGCTCCGCTCACCCGAGCGGAGCTCTTGTTTCTAAAGACGTATGGGATGGGAGGTACAGAGACCATGGCCGAGCAACTGTCACTGTTTGGTTCGCCGGAACCGGAGGAAGCTCCGAAGTCCGCGGCCCCCGTCGCCGCCCCGGCGCAGCCCGAGCCCGTATCCGAGCCCGTCGTCGCCTACGCGAGCGTGGTCCTGGACATTCCCGCCCGTGTGCTCTCCGAGCCATTCGCCTACGGCATTCCGCAGTCGCTCGCCAACGATGCCCAGGTCGGATCGACGGTCTTGGTTCATTTTGGCAACCGTGCGGCCGCAGGCTACATCGTCGACATTGCGCCCGAGCTTGCCAACCTGCAAGGTAACGACGCTCTCGATCCCGCGCGCATCAAGCCTATCGAGGCTATCCTCAGCAAGCCGCTCTTTACCGCCGAGTCCGCCCGTATCGCACGTTGGATGAGCCGCGAGTACGTCGCGACGCTTTCCGAGTGCCTGCGCCTGTTCTTGCCCCCGGGCGGAAGCCCGCGCGTGGTCAAGGTCGATGACGGCGTGTGGACCGTTGAGCGCCCCGCCGTCAAACCCATCCAAAACCGTTGGGTCATGCTCACGCCCGAGGGTTTCGACTACACGCCGCCCAAGACCGCGGTCCGCCAGCGTCAGCTCATTGAGGCGCTCCAATGCGGCCCGGTCACGACGCGCGACCTCAACCTGCTCTACAACAGCATGTCGGCGACCATCAAGGCGCTCGAAAAACGCGGCGTCGTGGTGGTGGAGGAGCGCCGGGCGTGGCGTGGCTGTAGCGAGCAGACCACGCTGTCCTCCGCGAGCGGCAAAGCGCCGGTCTCGCTTACCAACGGCCAGCAGCAGGCCCTCGCGCAGATTGAGCGTGCCCGCCTTGACGCCCACGGCGACGTAGTCCTTGTCGATGGCGTTACCGGTTCCGGCAAAACCGAGGTCTACCTCTCGGCGATTGAGCGCGTGCTGGCGGCCGGCCGTTCGGCATGCGTGCTCGTGCCCGAGATTTCGCTGACGGCCCAGACCGTCGGCCGCTTCCGTTCGCGCTTTGGCGAGACGGTTGCCGTGTTCCATTCGCGACTTTCTGCTGGCGAGCGCCTGGACCAGTGGGATATGGTCGCCAGCGGTGCCGCGCGTGTGGTCGTGGGCGCCCGCTCGGCGCTCTTTTGCCCGCTCAGCGACTTGGGTCTTATCATCATCGACGAGGAGCACGAGACCAGCTACAAGCAGGGCTCCAGCCCGCGCTACCATGCGCGCGAGGTGGCTGCCGAGATGGCGCGCCGCTATCGCTGCCCGCTCGTGCTGGGCTCGGCCACACCTTCTGCGGAGGCCCTCGACCGCTGCCGCCGCGGCACGTACAACGGAGCCACCTGGGCGCGTGTCGAGATGCCCGAGCGCCCGGGACACGCCGTGTTGCCCACAGTCCGCATTGCCGACCTACGTCGCGAGTTCGCACACGGCAGCCGCTCCATGTTCTCAAAACCGCTGATGGAAGGCTTGGAGCGCGTAGTCGAGCGCCGCGAGAAGGCCGTGCTGCTGCACAATCGTCGCGGCTTTGCGCCGTTCCTTATGTGCCGCGAGTGCGGCTGCGTCCCCACCTGCAATCACTGTTCCACCGCGCTCACGTATCACGAGCGCACCCATACGCTGCAGTGCCACACTTGCGGTTCGTCCTGGCGCGTGCAACCCTATCCGGCGCCCACGAGTCGCTGTCCCAAGTGCGGCAGCCGCTACCTGGCTAAAATGGGCCTGGGTACGCAGCAGATCGAGGATGCGCTGCACCAGATGCTGCCCGACGACGTCGCCATCATTCGCATGGATGCCGATTCCACGCGCGGCAAGGACGCGCACAAAAAGCTGCTCGAGCAGTTCGATGCGGCCGATTGCGCGGTGTTGCTGGGCACTCAAATGATCGCAAAGGGCCTCGACTTTCCCGAGGTCACGCTCGTGGGCGTGGTCAATGCCGACTTCGCCCTCAAGCTGCCGGACTTCCGCGCAGGGGAGCGCGCCTACGACCTGCTAGAGCAGGTTGCGGGCCGCGCCGGCCGCGGCGATCGTCCCGGCGAGGTTATCATCCAGACCTACCTGCCTGAGGACCCGGTCATTCGCGCCGTCGCCGAGCACGACCGCTCGATTTTTACCGACTACGACCTGGATCAGCGCCGCGACGCCCTGTATCCGCCGTTCGTGCGCTTGGCCAACATCTTGGTGTGGTCGACGAATGCGGATGACGCGCGGGACTACATCGGCCGCATCGCGAAGCTCCTCAAGCGTCGCTGGCATGCCGCCGCGCCCGACTTTTTGCGGGCGGGGAGCGCCGTGCCCCAGGTGCTTGGTCCGGCTTCGTGTGTAATCGAGAGAGCCAAGGACCGTTACCGCTTCCATCTGCTTGTAAAGTCGCCGGTAGGGTACCATGTCTCTGATGATATCGACGCCTGCCTCAAAGAGGTTGGCTCCGTGCGCGGCGTGAGCGTGAGCGTTGACGTCGACGCCTATGATTTGATGTAACAACCCGAAAGGATGGCCATGGAAGCCAACGGAATCGTACTGTCGCCCGACCCTCGTCTGCGCCAGGAGTGCGCCGTCATCGAGGAGATCACTCCGGCGATCGAGGCGCTTGCCGAGAAGATGAAGAAGATGATGTTCGACAACGGCGGTTGCGGTCTGGCTGCCCCGCAGATCGGTGAGCTCATTCAGCTTGTCACCATCGACTGCGATTACAGCGACAAGAATGACTATGACCCGTACGTGCTCATCAACCCTGTCATTGTTGAGCAGAGCGACCATCTGGTGCCGTTTAGCGAGGGCTGCCTGTCCATTCCCGGCATTAGCTGCGAGATCGAGCGTCCCGACCATGTCGTCGTCGAGGCGTACGACCTGGATGCCAACCTGATTCGCTACGAGGCCTCGGGCGACCTGTTCTGCGTGTGCCTGCAGCACGAGATCGATCACCTGCACGGCAATACCATGTTCGAGCGACTCAAGCCGATGCAGAGGATTAAGGCCGTCAAGGAGTACCAGGACGCCCTGGCCCGCGGCGCTCGACCGGGCGAGACGGAGTAGGTTTGTCCGTCCCCGGGGCGCCCGCCTATATCATCCCGTGCTCAAACATTCTCGCTGCGCTGCGAAACTGCGCGCGGGACGATATAGGCGGGCGCCCCGGGGACTACGTTGACGCTGCTTGTCTCGCCCGGGTACCGTCGGGCCAGGGAGGGGCGTCTTCGCTGATAATTGCTTTGTTGAGAGAGAGCTGCTTTTATTGCGGCTCTTTCTTTGGTTTTGGGTATATTTGTTTATGTTGGACTGTTCTGGCGGCTGGGTGCGCTTGCGACCTGGAACGCTTCTTTTGTAGCCGTCTCGGCTCGTTGTTGAGAGGAGACTTACTTTTATGCGTATTGTGTTTATGGGTACGCCTGATTTTGCTGTGCCTTCGCTGACTTCGCTTGTTGAGGCTGGGAACGAGATTGCGCTTGTTATTACTCGTCCCGATGCTGTTCGTGGGCGTGGTAAGAAGCTTGAGCCTTCTCCTGTTAAGGCCAAGGCGCTTGAGCTGGGGTTGCCGGTTATTGAGGCAAATCGCATGACGCCTGAGGTTGTTGAGGCGCTCCAGGCTGCGCAGGCTGATATTTTCTGTGTGGCTGCCTATGGCTGCATTTTGCCTGATGAGGTGCTGCATATGGCGCCGCTTGGTATTGTGAATGTTCATGCTTCGCTGTTGCCTCGTTGGCGTGGCGCTGCTCCCATTCAGCGTGCCATTCTTGCTGGTGACGAGGTTGCTGGCGTTTCTATTATGCGCATTGGGCATGGCGTTGATACTGGTGCTTATTGCGCGCAGGCCTCGACGTCGGTTGCCGGTAAGCATGCTGAGGCGCTGACCATGGAGCTTGCTGAGCTTGGCGGCAAATTGCTTGCCGATACGCTTCCTTCGCTTGCCGATGGCAGAGCTGTGTGGACTGAACAGGATGAGTCGCTCGTCACGCATGCTGCCAAGATTTCCAAGCATGAGATGCGTCTTGATCCGCAGATGGCGGCGCTCGATTGCATGCGTCATGTTCTCGCTTCGTCCGATACCGCGCCTGCTCGTTGTGTGATTGCTGGCAAGACGGTTCGCGTGCTCGATGCTGCGGCGGCTGATGTGTCGCTTGGCGAGGGTCAGGTTCTCGTTCAGGCCAAGCGCGTTTACCTGGGACTTTCCGATGGTGCGGTTGAACTGCTCGAGGTTAAGCCCGATGGTAAGCGTGCCATGGCTGCTTCTGCCTGGGCTGCCGGCCTGCAGGGTGTCGAACTTAGGTGGGGTGTACTGTCATGAGCAAGTTGTCTCCCGCGCGCAAGCTTGCGCTCGACGTGTTGATGGAGGCCGATCGCCGCGGTATGTACGCACGCGACGTGTTGTCTTCCCGTGCTTCCGCCAAGGCCATTGACCAGCGCGATTCCGCTTTTGCCGCTCGTTTAGCGCTCGGTGTCGCCGCCACGCAGGGCGTTTTGGATGAGTTGCTCGATCAGTTTTTGGATAAGCCCAAAAAGGTCGCGCCGCGCGTGCGCATGGCGCTTCGCATCTCGGCCTTCGAGATGCTCTATCTGCATACGCCGGGCCGCGTTGCCGTAAGTCAGGGTGTTGAGCTGGTGCGCAGCGGTGCTAAGTCTGCCGCGGGCCTGGCTAACGCGGTGCTGCACAAGGTCGCGGACAACGTTGAGGACTTTGCCACGGCATCCGACGTGGATGAGTCCGAGCGCCGTTTGGTTCGCCTGTCTCGTTTGATGGGTCTCCCTCGCTGGCTGTGCGCCCGTATTATGGCGTCGTTCGATACGCCCGAGGGCGTGCTCAACTTTGCCGGCAATCTGGCGCCTGCGCCGCTTGCGCTGCACGAGAATGCGTTTGCGACCAAGGACGACCCGTATATCTCGCAGCTCGTTGCGCCAGTCTTTCCGGGCTGCCATGCTCCGGTCGATGCGCAGGTCACGGTTGCATCGGGCGTGTTTGAGCGTGCGGCCGCGGTTGCCTCGGACCTCAACGCACAGCTTATCGCCACTGCCGCGACACGTCCCGGCCGTTGCCTTGAGATTGGCGCCGGTCGCGGCACTAAGACTTATGTGATGATGTGCCAAGCCAAGCGTGCCGGGTACGAGCGTCAGCATACTGCGCTCGATCTACACGATCGCAAGTGCGATCAGAATCTCGCGCGCCTGCATAAGGCGGGTATTACGGGTGTTCGTACGGTCTCGGGCGATGCCTGCGAGCTTAATGAGGTGCTCACGTCCTTTGACGCGATGCTTGGCGAGCCTGCCCTGTTCGACACGGTGTTTATCGATGCGCCATGCTCTGGCACTGGAACCATGCGCCGCCATCCCGAGATTCCGTGGCGCCTGACCGAGAATGACGTTACGACTGAGCTGCCCCGCCTGCAGCTGACGATGCTCAAGGAAGCAGCCGCGCGCGTGGCTGCCGGCGGTGAGCTTATCTATGCCACCTGCTCGGTTTTTGATGAAGAGAACACGCAGGTCGTGGATGCCTTCCTGGCCTCTCCTGAGGGCGCCGGCTTTACCGTGGCGCCGCTCTCCGAAGCCCAGATTTTGCAGCTCCCCGAGTACGATCATGCCAAGAGCCTCGTCACCCTGCGCCAAAACGCTCGAGGCCTCTTCCAAAGTGTCCCCGTTAATGCGGACTCCTACGACGGCCACTTCTGCGCCCGCTTGGTCCACAAGTAACTACTAAGTTGCGGTGAAATAGGGATTGAATAGCGGCATCTACCCGCCAAACAGTCCTTATTTCACCGCAACTCAGGAGGTCATGCGAGCGGAGATCGCAATAGAGGTAAAGAGTGGTAAAAATAGCTCCGTTTCATACTTGCTGTTATCAAAAGTAGGGCGGATTACGGGGCTAGATTGGTGATGCCCGACCACAGCAAAAATGATCTAAATAAAACCGCAGGTAGATGGCTTGTTGAAATTTGCAAATTACTGGAATGGATAGAGGTTGTCAATTCAGCCCCGTAATCCGGTAGAGTTTTGAAATGTTACAAACTTAGCATCAGCCCGAAATCCGATCTAAAGAAAAGTTGCGGTGAAATAGTTCCTGTTTGGGCGTTGAATGGGCTGATTCAGGAACTATTTCACCGCAACTCATAGGGAAATCTGGGTAGCGGGACCGTTTGTCGCTAGTGGTTGTGTGGGCAGTTGGCGCAGCAGCCGCTGGTGGCGTTGGTGCTGGAACCACCGCTGCGCTGGTCGGTGTTGTAGAAGCCGCTGCCCTCAAACTTGATGCCGCTGGCTGAGAACGTTTTTGTTGCCGGAGCGCCGCAGCTCGGGCACACGACCTCGGGGGTCTCGGACATGGGATGCTCAACCTCAAACACGTTGCCGCAGCTCGAGCACTTGTAATCGTAGCGCGCCATAATACTTC
>JAIIUG010000011.1:0-39072 GCA_022739635.1 Collinsella sp.
CACCTTCTGGTGCTGCGGCGACCAAATCCGTAAGGGCGCGGCAACCAACGCCGTCCAGATCGCTAAGCTGCTCTGCGAGTAGTGCGACCTGTCCGGCGGGGGCCGGGCTTGGTTTTCAGAACGTCCTCGACCATGTGTGGCGCCTTGTCCTGCTCCTTCGGAGCCACGGACAAGGCGCCACACTGGTCTGCGGAGTGTTCTGAAAACTAAGCCCGGCCCCTGCCTGCGGTGACTCGGCTGCGAGCGGCCTGCGATGGGGCCGTTGCTGGTTGGGGCCGCTGGGCTGATGTGGGGGCACGTGGCCGTTGCAGGCCCTGGTCCCGGCGGCGGCCCCGGCGCTTCGCGCCTGCCGCCTTGGGGGACTGCGGAGCGCGGCCGGCAACTGCGGCGCTGTCGCGCCTGCTGCCTTGGGTGACTTTGGGGTCGTGCGGCAGCTGTGGCGCTGTCGCGCCTGCTGCCTTGGGTGACTTTGGGGTTGGTGCGAATCGAAGGTGAATGGTTTCCCGGGATGTGAGCGACCTATTTTGGACCCTTGAAGCATCGGCATATTTTGGTCGCTATTTCCTGCGGTTTTATCGCATGAATCCTGCTGTTTTGCAATCAAAAAATGCGGATGCTTCGGGGCCCTATTTTTACTCGTTCACTTCTCGGAAAACCATTCACCTTCGTTTTTGCCGGACATCGTTTTGGGCATTGCGACTCGGTGTCGGCTGATATTGAGAGGGAAAACGCCCTCCCTTGGACAATCGGGTCTGTCCGGACGTATCTGCGGGGTTGTCTGCACAATTCGCGGTATTATGTTGCGGAGTTTTGAAAGGAGCCGCCGGTGGTCACGACGACATTTGCTTCGCCTTTGGGCGAAATCTTGCTTGCCGCTGATGGCCGCGGTTTGACGGGGCTTTGGTTTGAGGGGCAGGAGCACTTTGGCTCTACGCTGCTCAAAGAAGATGCGGAGCACGTTGAAGGCGCCGATGCGGTTTCTGGCGCTGGCGGTATGTCATCTGTGAGTCCGGCAAATGGCGCGGCTTCTTCGGTGCTTGAGCGTTCTTGGGCTTGGCTGAATGCCTATTTTGCGGGACAGGAGCCTCGGTTTACGCCGCCGTTGCATATGATTGGTACGGCGTTTCAGCGTGAGGTTTGGTTTGAGCTGCTCTCTATTCCTCGTGGCGCGGTCGCTACGTATGGTGAGATCGCCCAGCGTGTTGCCGCTCGACATCGTGTACCGGGAAACGAGGCACCCGTTGTATCTCCCCGTGCTGTGGGGGCTGCGGTCGCGCGTAACCCCATTTCAATTATCGTGCCATGCCATCGCGTGGTTGCCGCCGATGGTTCGCTCAACGGATATGCCGGTGGCCTCGACCGCAAGGAGTGGCTGCTTCGGCTTGAGGACGCGTACGAGGAGTAACGCCAGGGCACTTTGCATAGCCAAGACGCCACAATAGAACGGGACACGCTTTCCGAATAGCGTCTCAAGCGGAAACCGTGTCCCGGAATACAGCCTCAGAGTGGCATGCCGTTTCCGGTTGAGACCACCTGCTTGGACATCTTTCTACGCGCGCTCTTGTAGAGCGTAGATCGACTTATCCATGTTGAACAGGTAGGCCACGACGCAGACGATGAAGAACGCCGGCAGATTACCGAAACCGAAGACCTCGCAGCCAATGAGGATCGGCACGAGTAGCGTGTTGGTGGCGCTGCCAAAGACGGCTGCGTAGCCCAGCGCGGCGCAGAGCTCAACGGGCATGCCGAGAATTCCAGCGAGCGCGACACCCAGGCTGGCCCCGATGGAGAACAGCGGCGTGACCTCGCCACCTTGATAACCCGCGGCAAGCGTGGCGATGGTGAGTGTGAATTTGAGCGCCCAGTCCCAAGGCATGATGGCGACCTTGCCGTCACCGTTGAGCGCCGCCGATATCAGGTTGGTGCCAAGACCGCAGTATCGCCCCTGCCAAAGCACGAACAGAATCGCTGATAGCGCGATGCCCATAACGGCGATGCGCACATAGGGGTTGGGGAGCAGCCGCGCTGCAAGGGTCTTGGCATGGGCAAGGCACCAGGCAAAAGCTCCACCTACCATGCCAAACGCGATACCCAACAGCGCCAGCCGCCCAAGACCGGGGAGGTCGAGCGCATACGAGGCGGTAACGGCGACCTCGAACTTCTCGAGCCCCAGAGCGCCGGAGGTCATGCTTGCGGCAAGCGAAGCCGTAAGCACGGGAAACAGCGCGCGGTATTCCATGCGTCCGGCGACCAGCACCTCGACCGCAAAGACCGTAGCAGCGAGCGGCGTTCGAAAGAGTCCGGCAAAGCCAGCGGCCATACCAATGAGCAAAAACGTGTTGCCGGGGTCGCGGAAAGGCAGCCGTTGGCCGATCCAATGCGAGACGGTGGCGCCGATCTGCACCGCTACGCCCTCGCGTCCCGCACTACCGCCAAAGAGATGCGTCCCCCACGTGCTCAGCATAATGAGCGGCACCAAACGCGGGGAGATGGCGTCCTCGCGTCCGTGGCCTACGTCAAATACTAAGCTCATGCCCCGATCGGTGCCTTTGCCCCAGGTGCGGTAGGCAAATACGATGGCCAGACCCGCGAGGGCGAGAAAGGGAAGGAGCAGTGCGACGTGCGCGTCCCGGAAGGCGCCGATTGCCAGGAGCACACGACCAAAAAGGGCACAGATGGCGCCAACGATGATGCCGATAGGGATTCCGACGGCGCCCATGAGCACGAGACCGCTATAGGTGTTGACCAGGCGTTTGATTCTGCTCGAAGCGCTGCTTTCCGACATTTTGCTTTCCGACACTTGCTCTCTTGATAGAAAAAGAGCTGGAGTTGCGCATCGTTGAGAGGCTTTCCAGCTTTAGCAAAACAAACTTATAAGATGCGACGGGCCGCGTCAAGATAATTACCGGACGGCCGAGGAGGCGGCTGGTTGGCTGGCTTAAAACCTAGCGCGTGAAATGATGCCCCACGCTATTCAGCGCGCTTGATAGGATGACGAACCACGGTCTTAAGTTTCTCCGGTGCGCATTTGCGTGGATCGGAGAGATAGATTTCGTGATGTAAACGGGTGTCTGAGAAGTCGGGAACATAGCCCAGCTCGGTCGTGTATTCATGCATAGCGTCTACGGTCGCCGGTTCGTTGTCGTAGGGCCCGGTGTGCATGCACTGAACGCAGAGACCCTCGTCAACTTTAAGCAGTTCGACGGCGGAAAAGTCCAGTTTCTTTTTGGTCGTGGCTTCCGCGACTGCCCAGTCAAAGTCATCTCGGGTGACGAAATCAGGCAGGCGTATGCACGAGATAAAGTTGAAATTGTCCTTGCGTACATAATCGATGCCGCTACCGGGGGAGTCTTGCCACCAGAATCCCTCGAGCGGCGGTACCACAAAGTCGAAATAGCCCTCGATGCTCCTTGGGCCTTTCTTCGACATCTTGACGGTATAGGCGATGCCGTAAAGTAGCGGCAGGGCGTTTTGATACTCGCCGCCTTCGGTATTTGGGTCGCCCTTTCCGCGAACGGCAACGTAGCTCATAGGCGGGACAGTTACGATACTCGGCTTGCTTGCAGGTTTGTAGAGCTCCTTGCATTCCTTCTTAAAGTCGAATGCCATGTTGGCCGCCTTTCTGCGTATTGGCCTGCTTAGATAGTTGAATCATATCATAGAAACGAACAGCTGTTCGAATGATTTGGCTGACAGATTGAGATGCGTGCGTTGTGTTTGGCGGTCGGCCTGACCCCGTCGATGATTTCTCGGCCTCCCCGGTGCCTCGCCTACACCCGCCATTCCCCCATATAAAACCTGCCAAAATAAACCTGTCCCTTTTTGGTCGGTGCGAAATGGGTAATACTAAAGAGTTATCCGACCAGATGGGAATTAATCGATGGCCTATATCGAATTCAAAGACGTCATCAAAGCATACGGCGAGGGCGATGCCCGCATTCATGCGCTCGACGGCGCGAGCTTTACGGTCGAGCGCGGCGAGCTCGCCATTATCCTGGGTGCTTCGGGTGCCGGCAAGACTACGGCCCTCAACATTCTGGGCGGCATGGATACGGCAACTTCCGGCACCGTGACGGTGGACGGGCGTGACGTGAGCGCTGCCAACGAGGCACAGCTTGTGGAATACCGCCGCGCCGACGTGGGCTTTGTCTTCCAGTTCTACAATCTGGTCCCCAACCTGACGGCGCTCGAAAACGTTGAGCTCGCAGCTCAGATCTGCCCCGATTCGCTCGATGCTGAGCAAACGCTTCGTCAAGTTGGCCTGGGTGAGCGCCTCGCCAACTTCCCCGCGCAGCTTTCGGGCGGCGAACAGCAGCGCGTGTCCATTGCCCGTGCACTGGCCAAGAACCCCAAGCTGCTTTTGTGCGACGAGCCCACGGGCGCACTCGACTACAAAACTGGCAAGCAGATCTTGCAGTTGCTGCAGGATACCTGCCGCAAGCAGGGCATTACGGTCATCATCATCACGCACAACTCCGCGCTCGCGCCCATGGCCGATCGCCTGATCCGTTTTAAGAGCGGCCGCGTGGAGAGCGAGACGGTCCAGCAAAATCCCGTGCCGATCGAGACGATCGAGTGGTAGCGCCCATGAATCAGGACCGCCAAAACAGCCAACGCCGCGACGCGCAGAACACGGAGCGCGAACAGGATTTTACGACCTATCGCACCGCCCAAAGCTCAAACGATATGGTGCCGACGGTTTTTCGCCGTGGCATCTACCGTACGATTCGCGGCAGCCTCAAACGCTTCTTGTCTATCGTCGTGATCACCGCGCTCGGTGTGAGCGTGATGTGCGGCCTCAAGGCGGGTTGCGAGGATCTGTGCGATTCGGTCGACGCCTATTTTGACCAGCAGAATGTTTATGACATCAACGTGCAGTCGACCTATGGTCTGACCGATGACGATCTTGCTGCGATCCAAGAGGTCGATGGCGTCGAGACGGCCGAGGGCATCTATACCGAGACCGCCTATACCGCCGTGGGTACGACGCGCGAGCGTGTCGTCGTACAGAGCCTCTCCAAGGAGAATATTGACCAACCGGTGCTAGTGCGCGGCGAGCTGCCCGAGACTTCGGGCGAAGTGGCAGTGACCTCACGTTTTTTGAAGGCTTCGGGCAAGAAAATCGGCGATACGGTGAGCTTTGCCGCCAACGATGCGAGCTCGTCGAACCAAAGCGCCAAGGACCAGTTTGCCGATGGGGACTACACCATCACGGCCGAGGTTCTCGATCCCACCGACGTGAGCTCCGACTCGACGGTCAACGCCTTCCGTGCCGCCTCGGCGGCGGACTATAAGTTCTATGTGAGCGAGGATGCCGCGACATCTTCTTCCTACTCCGCGGTCCACGTGGTCGTCGAGGGAGCCAAGAGCCTCAACTCCTATTCGGATGCCTACTCGGCAAAGATCAATGAGGTCAAGGGCAATATCGAGAAGATTCGCGACGAACGCGAGAAAGCGCGCGCTCAGGAGCTGACGGTCGATACGCCGGCGAGCTTGGATGCGGCTGAGCGTCAGGCGAATATGGTCTTTGGGATCGAGCAGGACAACATCAACCGCATGGCCGAGGGCAGCGAGGAGCGTGCACAGGCGCAAGCCGACCTGGACCAGCGCCGTGCCGCCGCCGACCAACAGTTTGCCGATGCCCGCGCCGAGCTCTCTGACCTGGGCGAATGCACCTGGTACATCCAGGACCGCGGCAATATCGCAAGCTACTCGAGCGTCGAGAGCGATAGTTCCTCAATCGAGGCCATCGCCACCGTATTCCCGTTTATCTTCTTTATCGTCGCCGTGCTCATCAGCCTCACCACCGCCACACGCATGGTCGAGGAGGAGCGCACGCTCATTGGCCTGTACAAGGCGCTCGGCTACTCGCGTGGGCGCATCCTGTCCAAATACGTGGACTATGCACTGTGGGCGTGCCTGATTGGCGGCGTGCTCGGCAACGTCATCGGATTCGTGGGCCTGCCGCTGTTCCTGTTTACGGTGTTCGACGACATGTACTCACTGCCCCAGATGCTGCTTTCGTACGACATCGTGTCATCGCTCGTATCGGTGGCGTTGTTTACCGTGGGCGTGGTGGGCGCCACGATTATCGCCTGCCGCCACGAGATGGCTGAGACCCCGGCCTTGCTCATGCGTCCCAAGGCCCCGCGCGCCGGCTCGCGCATCTTGCTTGAGCGCATCGGCTTTATCTGGCGCCGCATGGGCTTCTTAAACAAGGTGGCGGCGCGTAACCTGTTCCGCTACAAAAAGCGCGCCTTTATGACCATCTTCGGTATCGCCGGCTGCACAGCACTCGTGATCTGCGGTATGGGCATCCGCGACACGTCGGTGGCGCTTTCGCCCAAACAGTACGGGCATATCACGCGCTACGACCTGCTGGCGGTCGCCAACCCCGACGATTTTTCGCAGACGTGCGCGGCATTGGATGAGCGCAGCGCGGCCAATGATTCCAACGTGACCGCGACTTCGACGTTGCCGATTATGATCGACAACGTTACCTTTACGTTTGGCGGCAAGAGCGAGACCGTGCAGCTCATCGTGGTGCCCGATGACCGCACGAACGATCTGGACGACTACGTTCGCCTTGAGGACGAGTCCAAAGAACCGCTCGCCCTGCGTGACGGAGACGTGTATTTGAGCAAGAGCTCTCAGCTGGTGCTGGGGATCAAGCCGGGTGACACGGCTCACGTCCAGGATTCGTCGCTCAATGTTGCCAAGGTCAAAGTCAGCGACATTTCGCTCAACTATCTGGGCAACACGCTTTATATGACGCAGAGCACCTATGAGCGCACGTTCGGTCGAAGCGCGCGCCTTAACGGCGTCTTTGTGCTGCTTAAGGGTTCGTCGGCCGACCAGATTGCGTTTAGCAAGAATCTTAAGAGTGACGGTTGGCTTACGATTTCGAGTACGGCCGAGCATTGGGAAAACTATGAGGCGAACTTTACGATTATCAATTCTGTCGTGGTGCTCGTGACCTTTATGGCGGCGTGCCTGTCGTTTGTGGTGGTATTTACGTTGTCTAACACCAACATCTCGGAGCGCGAACGCGAGCTGGCGACTATCAAGGTGCTGGGCTTCCGTCGTGGCGAGGTGCACCATTACGTCAACAAGGAGACGTTGATTCTTACGGCGATCGGAGCCGCGCTGGGCGTACCGCTGGGCGGTGCGCTGGCCGAGAGCTTTACGTACATCTTGCAGATGCCGTCATTGTACTTTGACGTTGAGGTCGAGCCGCTGAGTTATGTGCTCGCCGTAGTGCTTTCCTTTGCCTTTACGTTTATCGTCAACCTCGCTACCAATCGCACCCTCAATAAGATCGACATGGTCGGCGCCCTCAAGAGTGCCGAGTAACCTGCCAAAAAGGGACAAGTTTATTTTGGCAGGTTTTATCTGGGCAAACGCCGGACAACCATTAGGTGGCCCGGCGTTTGCTCCGTCAAACGGGCTTTCCATTTGCCTTTCATTCTATTTGGTTTTCGCTCACAGGCGTGGATGAGAGGCTCTCTTTAGCCTTCGAGATTGAGTTTGAATGGGTCGTATGTCATAAAATGGGCCTATCTACTACGTTTGCTACCACACCCTCGACCATGACAAAGATTATGAAATTAAAACCGCAGGTAGAGGGCTTGCCATTTTTCGGAAAAGGCGGGTATGGTCGGCCCTCTCGAGTTAAACGTAGTAAATGGGCCCTTTTCTTGGTGTGCGGTCAGTTCAATGCTAATCTCCGTGCCGGAACTGACCCAGTTGTTTGTAAGTTGCGGTGATATAGGGACTGTTTGGCGCTTTGGAGCCTCAAAACAGTCCCTATATCACCGCAACTTGAAAGGGGCGGGCGGTGTCGGATGAGTGGCGCTGGCTGGTTGGGGCGGTTTAGGCCTGCTTGCGGCACTTCCATTGTTTGCGACACCAGCGCATGAGCGCCTTTACGATGGGAATCGTGATGAGGATGATCCATGCAGGATGGGGCTGTCCCAAACAGAGCCACATGTGGAGGAACCAAGCGATGGCGGCTGCCGGGTAGATGACCGCGATCAGCTTAGACAGGTGGCGTCGATCGATGAAGTCACCAATCGCGTAGTAGACGGGAACCAAAAAGACGAGGAAGAGCCCCATGCCCCATGTGCCGTAGACAATGCCAAGCACCAGATAGGCAAGAGTGACAAGTGCGGGGAAGGGGAATTTGTTCCATGCACGTCCGACCTTGGTGTGGAAATGCCTACCATGATGGTCGAGCTTGTCGTGTGCTTCCTTCCAGCTGGAAAACGTCTCGCCATCGATGGTGACGGTGCCGTTGTCATTGGTACGCACGCTATGTCCATCGTCCTCAAGCGTATCGATATGCACGCCGCCCGGCCCCACATGCACCTCTTCGCCCTTGCGCTCGTTGGTCACATGGATGCCGCTCCAACCAACATGGACTTCCTCGCCTTTATTGGGATCAATGACGTGGATACCGCGCGCGAGGGAAATATCGACAAGTGGTTTGTCGCCGCAATCGGCGTGCTCGGCAGAATCCTCAGCCTCATCTGAAGCTTTGGTGCCGGCGTTGCTGTCCTGTGCCTCATCATCAGCCTGCGAGTCATGAGTGCTATCCACCGCCTCCCCATATAGCAGCTCGTCCAACGACACGCCATACAGCGCGGCGAGCGCAATGAGGTTATCGGTATCGGGTGAGGACTCGCTGCGCTCCCATTTACTAACAGCCTGGCGGCTTACGCCCAGCCGGGCAGCAAGCGCCTCCTGAGAAAGGCCGGCAGCTTTACGGCGATCGACGAGGCGCTGTGCCATCGCAAGATCCATGGTGGTTCCTTTCGTTTGATGGTCGAATCGAATGAGCCGAGTATGCCGAGAACAACCGGTAGCGACCACCATTTCTAGTTAGAATCTGCCCCAACTCTACCGCAACTACCAGTAGCAACCCCCAATGACCAGCCATTTAATGACAAATGTCAGTGCACATAACCGCCAGGGGCCCCTAACATTCCAAAATCTTCAGCCCAGGCACCCGCAGCAAGAAGACGAACAGCCCCGGCCCCACAGTCACCGCAGGAGGCCCAGGGCTTACCTCCCAAATCTTTCCGCAGGACGGAAGGACCCGCCGCGCGAAGCGCACGGCGGGTCCTGACATGTCCGAGGACGATTTGGGAGGTAAGCCCTGGGCCTCCGATGGGATAGAGTCCCGGCCGAGGCTATTCGTCGCCGAAGCTGATGCCCAACGATTTGGCCTCGCGCACCAGATCGCTCTGGGGGTCGACATACTTGAGCTTGCCGGCGACCTCCTCGAGCGGCATGTGGCACATCTTGCCGTCACGCAGGGCAATCATGTAGCCAAACTCGCCGCGCAGGCAGCCGAGCGCTGCCTCGACGCCGCACTGGGTCGCAAAGATGCGGTCCTGGGCGTCGGGCTGACCGCCGCGCTGCGTGTGGCCGGGGATGGCGACGCGGGTCTCGCGACCGGTCTTGGCCTCGATCTCCTTGGCGATGTCGTACACGATTGACGGGCTCGTACGCTCGGCGAGCTTCTTCTTGTACTCCTTCTTGGACAGCGCCGCGTCCTCCTTGGAGATAGCGCCCTCGGCGACGGCTACGATGGTAAAGCGGCTACCGGTCTCCATGCGATGCTCGATGGTCTTGATGACGTTATCCATGTCGTAGGGGATCTCGGGAATCAGGATGACGTCCGCGCCGCCCGCGACGCCGGCGTACAGCGGGATCCAGCCAACCTTGTGGCCCATGATCTCGATAACGAACACGCGCCCGTGGCTCGAAGCGGTGGTGTGGATGTCGTCGATGCATTTGGTGGCGACGTCGATGGCGCTCGTAAAGCCAAAGGTCATCTCGGTGCCCCAGGTGTCGTTATCGATGGTCTTGGGCAGGGCGATAACGTTGAGGCCCTCTTCGCGCAGGCGGTTGGCAGTCTTGGTGGAGCCGTTGCCGCCCAGCATAAACAGGCAGTCGAGCTGCAGCTTGTGATAGGTGTGGACCATCGCCGGCACCTTCTCGACGCCGTCAGCCTCGGGAGTATCCAGGCGCTTGAACGGCGTACGGCTCGTGCCAAGGATGGTGCCGCCGCGGGTGAGGATGCCGCTAAAATCGGCGGGCGTCATGACGCGGAACCTGCTGTAGATAAGGCCCTGGTAGCCGTCTTCAAAACCATAAATCTCGATAGGCTCTTCGCTATTGGTCATGAGCGTTTTGACGATGCCGCGCATGGTGGCGTTGAGCGCCTGGCAGTCGCCGCCACTGGTAAGAAGACCGATCCTGAGCATGATGAATCCTTCCGGGCAAGTTACAACATGCGCATAAGTTTACCCCCGCACACTGTTGATACGGGGGTAAAACGTGTTAGCTCAAGCGTATAGAAATGTAAACAACGTCAGGCGAGCGTAAGGACGACGGTGCCAGCTCCTTACAGCGCGAAGGCGTCGACGTCGCCCCAGTGGCGGCGCAGCGTGATGGCGGCAGCGGGCTCGGTGTTGTCGAAGATGACCGACCACTGCGTGTTGCTGGTGATGTCTTCCGGATTGGGCTCTTGCGCCGCAGCGCGCAGGGCCTTCCAAGCGACTGCCTCGTCTTGGGCACCGACATGGGCGTCGAGGACATCGGCGATGGCGATGGCGCGTTCCTTGCCATGGCCCAGTTCGCCGTTCTTTTGGTTGGGTAGCACTTCGGCACCATAGCAGGCGTAGAAGTTCGTAACCTGGCGCACGGGCGTCGCCTTGCATGCGCGGTCGGGGTCGCGCGGATCCCACTCCACCACCCGCGCGTCACCGGCGGCGTCGTTGATAAAGAAGTGGTAATCGCGTCCTGCCATGGCGTGCATGTCGTAGGCAGAAAGCAGGTCGACGGCCTCCTGCGTGGTAGCCGCGCGGTCGAGCACCAGGCGGATGGCGAGCGAAGTGTTGATGACGGGGCGCTGCGTGTCCTGGTCACAGGGTTTGGAATCCAGGGTGAGCACGGCAATGAACATGCCGCATTCGTTGACGCCGTCGAGCTGGGCAAACGGGCCCATCAACGCCGCGGCGCGTCCGGCGACGGAGTCAAGTGGAGTGTTGGCGCCCAGGTTATTGAGGGCCGCAAAGCCGATGGAGGCATAGCCGTCGCGCGGGTGATTGCGCACCAGCAGCGCCGAGGTGTCGTCCTTAAAGTCGTAATTGCGACCGGTGCGCACGCGGCCTTCGGCATCTACGGCGACAAAAGCGCTGCAGGCAAACTGGGGCGCCTGGACATGTGCCGGCACGCCGGGCAACACCTGCGCCACCACAGCATCGATGTAGGCCTGATCGTCGCGCACATTGGCGGCGATGATGCGGTCGAGGTCGTAGTCGTAAGCGATGTCGATTGCGTACAGGTCATAGCCATCCGCATAGTCGGTCAAGCGTTTGAGCGACGCGGCGGACTTGATTTGCTTGCGGTAAACGATGCCGGTGGCAGCGGCAAGGCCGACGGCGGCTCCCGCGACACCGCAGGCGATGGCAATGTTACGTGGCTTCATGACGACTCCTCTCGTCCTGTTAGTGCAATTGTCGCAAAAGGAGCGCGGGCATGATGACTCAACTTGGTGAGCGGCGCGGAATTAAGCACGGAATGAAGAGTGCGGCGCTGGCGCGGCGGGGTATGCTGGAGGGGATCATCAGCCCAGCGAAAGGGGAGAACATGACGGATCAGGAAACGCCCGAGTGCGTGCACGTGACGGCAGACGATATCGAGGCCGCAAACGACCTTATCGACTTTATCGAAGCATGCCCCAGCATGTTCCATACGGCGGCGACCATTATGGCCGAGCTCGACGAGGCGGGCTTTACCTACCTGCCCGAGAACGCGGCATGGGATATCGAGCCGGGCGGGCGTTATTACACGCAGCGCAACACCTCGAGCGTTGTTGCCTTTAAGGTGGGCGAGGACCTGGCCGCGACGTGGGGCGAGGACGGTGTTGCCGGTGACTATCATTTTCAGCTCACGGCGTCGCACGGCGATTCACCGACGTTTAAGGTCAAGGCCGTGCCCGAGCTCGACGGCGCGGGCGAGACGCTGCGCCTGAACACCGAGGCCTACGGCGGCATGATTGACTATACCTGGTTCGACCGTCCGCTGGCGCTTGCGGGCCGCGTGCTGGTGCGCGAGGGTGACCGCATTGAGAGCCGCCTGCTTGCCACCGAGCGCGAGGTCGCTATTATCCCGAGCCTTGCCATCCACATGAACCGTGGCGTCAACGAGGGCTTTGCTCCCAACCGAGCCGTTGACCTGTGCCCGCTCATCAGCGCTGGTGACCTTAAACAGGGCGACTTTGATGCTCTGATCGCCGAAGAACTGGATGTTGAGCCTGAGCAGATTCTTGGCCGCGATCTGTTCCTGGTCAATCGCCAGGATGCGCGCATTTGGGGCTGGGCCGACGAGTTTATCTCGACGCCCAAGCTCGACGACCTGGCCTGCGCCTACACTTCGCTGCAAGCATTTTTGGGTGCCGAGAACGCGCACGACGTTTCGGTCTTCTGCTGCTTTGATAACGAGGAGGTTGGCTCCGAGACCAAGCAGGGTGCCATGTCGACGTTCTTGGCCGATGCACTGCGCCGCATTAACGGCTCGCTGGGCTTTGACGACGAGTCGTACCACCGTGCCCTTGCCGCATCGATGCTCGTGAGCTGCGACAACGCGCATGCCGTGCATCCCAACCACGCCGAGAAGTGCGACGCCCGCAACCAGGTCGTGCTCAACGGCGGCATCGTCATCAAGGAGGCCGCCAACCAGCACTACTGCACCGATGCCTTTAGCCGCGCGGTGTTCCAGGCCATCTGCGATGACGCCGACGTACCCACGCAGGCCTTCGCCAACAAGAGCGATATGGCGGGCGGTTCTACCCTGGGCAATCTGTCCAATATGCAGGCGAGCATGCATGCCGTGGACGTGGGCCTGCCGCAGCTTGCCATGCACTCGAGCTACGAGACCGGCGGCGTGCGCGACGTGATGTACGCCATCCGCGCTCTCACCGCCTTCTACGAGCGCGACCTAACCATCAACGGTGCCGAAAGCGTGGAGCTCTAAAACCTGCCAAAAAGGGATGTTAATTTTAGCAGGTTTTATCTGGGCGAATGCAAGGGGTGAAACCGAACTAGATCGGTGATTCGTAGCCGCCGAGGTGCAATGCGCCTCGGCGGCTTCTTGTGTACAGAGTACGGCTAATGCTTGTAAATGCTATACATGCTTTACGTATCTACCATAGAGTTTTATGATAGTTTTGAAGTATTAAGGAGGGGTCATGACCACAACAGCCGCTCAGATCAACGTGCGTCTCGATGCCGATCTTAAAAGGAGTGGGGACGCCGCTCTCTCCAGGGCCGGTATGACGCCGAGCCAAGCGGTGCGAGCGCTCTGGCAGCTTGCAGCGTCGCTGGCCGATCGCCCCGGTGCGCTCGAGGATATCCTTCTGCCCAGTCGTGTCCGGACGGAGCAGCGCGAGCGCGAAAAGGCCGCCAAACGTAAGCTCGAGCTCATGGATCAGGGGTCGAAGCTGTTCGCTGCCGCTTGCCGTGAGTCGGGAATCGATATGGTCAAGGCTCAGCCATCGGACGACGAAGGGCTCAAACGGAATGCCTATGCGGATCGCTATGGCGAGGAGATGAGCTGGCTCTATGAGTGAGGCTCCAAAGCGCATCTTGGTTGACACCAACGTGTGGCTCGATTACTTCATTCCCTCACGACGTGGTCGTTCGGTGGCGATTGAGTTTTTACGCGATGCATGCACGGCGCAGGTGGATTTGCTGTATGCGGCGACATCGTCCAAAGACCTGTTCTATTTGATTTCAAGCGAACATAAGGCATGGTATCGGCGCGAGCATGGCTCACTGTCCCAAGATGCCGCCGTGGCGGCGACATCACTTGCATGGGATTGCCTTGACGTGTTGTCGCAACTTGCCACGCCGGTACCCTGCAACCTGAGTGACATATGGATGGCGAGCAGGCAGCGTAATCTCCATAGCGATTACGAAGACGATTTAATCATTGCGGCAGCGATACGCGCCCAAGCGGATCTCCTGGTCACCAACGATGTCAAGCTCTGTTCGCATGCGCCCGTCGCAGCAATGAGTGTAGAAGACGCAAAGAATTACTTAGCAACGCTCAAATAGCTCTAAACCTCCCTGGCCGAATAAAAGTCAGCGAATGCCCACAGACAGAGCCAGCACCAACCAGTGAAACGCCGCGGGTTGAACAAAGGCCAGCGAGAGCTCGTCTGGGCGAGCAAGGTGCCTTGAAAGAGGAGGGCATTGGCCTTCTGGCCATGCCCGACGATTGAAAGGCAGATTGCCGTCCAGACGGGGTCGCAGCGTCGACTGGTCCGCCGTTCGTTAGAACGGCGGAACAAGATGAGGTCGCGCCTTTGAAATTGAACGGCAGATTGGCCAAACGGCGGGCTCGCAGCGTCGAGGGGTTCCGGCGTTTGGCAAAACGCCGGAACAAATCAGTGCTCGATCCAGCAGCGCAGGGTTTCGCCGGCCTGCAGGTGACGCAGGTTCTCCGCGGCGATGTTGACGACGTTGTTGAGCGTAGCTGCCAGGTGGAACCAACCGGAGACGTGCGGCGTGATGAGCATGTTGGGCGCATCCCACAGCGGGCTTGTCTCAGGCAGCGGCTCGGGGTCGGTGACGTCGACCGCGGCACCGGCGAGATGTCCCGACTCCAGGGCGGCAACCAGGTCGTCGGCAACCACAAGGTCGCCGCGGCCGCCGTTGGCAAAGAAGGCGCCCGGCTTCATCGCGGCGAAGAACTCGGCGTTCGCCAGGCCGCGGGTCTCGGGCGTGCTGGGCATAAAGGATGCGACGATGTCGGCCTCGGCCAGGCGCTCGGGTAGGGCGTCCATGCCGTCCATGTCCTCAAACACGATGGGGTAGACGAGCGGATGGCGCTTGATGCCGCGGACGTGTGCACCCATGCTGCGGCAGAGCGTGGCGAAGTGGCCGCCGATATCGCCCGCGCCCAGCACGAGCACATTGGCATTTTTGAGCGAAGTGACCGGCCCCAAATCCTCCCAGCGATGCTCGCGCTGCAAGTCGTGATAGCCAGGCAGACGCTTCATCATGGAAAGGACCATGGCAAACATGTGCTCGCTCACGGCCTGGCCGTAGGCGCCCACCGAGCAGGAAAGCTTAGCGTCGGCTGGCACGGTGCCGGCGGCCAAGTAATCGTCATAGCCCGCGGTCTGCAGTTGCAGCAGCTGGAGGTGCTCGCATACGGTAAGCAGGGCAGGGTCTATGTTGCCCAGGATCACGTCGGCATCGGCGACCTGCTCGCGCGTGGCGGCGTCGGAGCTCGTGTAGATAAAGTCCTCGCCCGGAGCACTCGACTCAAGAATTGCGCGATGACGGCCGTTGACGGGCAACAAAACCAGGATGTTCACAAGCAGTCCTCTCCGCTCAACCTACCAAAAAGGGACAGGTTTATTTTGGCAGGTTTTATCAGGCAAAACGTTCAAACAAAAACGCCGGATGCTAGACGAGCGTGCCCGTCAGCATCCGGCGCATCCACGGCTACCAGCTCAGCAGCTCGTAGCCGTCCTCGGTCACCACGAGCTGTACCTCGCACTGGGCCGAATCGCTGCCGTCCTTGGTGCGCACGCACCAACCATCGCCCTTGCTAATCTTGATGTCGGGCGCTCCGGCATTGACCATAGGCTCGATGGTAAAGACCATGCCCGGAGCCATGATGGTGTCCACATCGGGCGCCTCGGTGGTAAAGCCCACAAACGGGTCCTCGTGGAACTCCTTACCGATGCCGTGTCCGCCGTACTCGCGCACCACGCTAAAGCCGGCGTCTTCGACCGTCTTTTGCACGGCCTCGGCCATGACGGAGAGCGGCAGCCATGGCTTGACGGCTGCCAGACCCGCCTCCACGCTGGCGCGGGTGACGTCGACCAGGCGCTGGCGCTCGGCCGAGACTTCGCCGATGCAGAACATACGGCTCGAGTCGCTAAAGTAGCCGTCCAAGATCGTGGAGCAGTCCACGTTGATAATGTCGCCCTCGTGCAGCATGTCCGCATCGCAGGGGATACCGTGGCAGACCACGTCGTTGATCGAGGTGCACACGCTCTTGGGATAGCCCTCGTAGTTGAGGTCGGCCGGCGTGCCACCGTGCTCGACGGTGTAGTCGTAGATCATCTGGTCGATCTGGTTGGTGGTCATGCCCGCGGCGATGTGCTCGCCTACGTAGTCGAGCACGCCCACGTTGATGGCGGCGGAGCGCTTGATGCCCTCGATATCGGCGGGCGTCTTGTAGAGCGTGCGGGGCAGAACCTCCCAGCCCTCTTCCCACAGGCGCTCGAGGCGCTCGTCGAAGGCGCTGTGGCATTTCTTATATTTTTTGCCGCTGCCGCACCAGCAAGCGTCGTTGCGGCCAGGCACGGGTCCTTTGTCATACATGGCTAACTTCCTTTCATTCGCAGCTAGTATAGCCCACCCACGCGTCCATAAAAGTTGCGGTGATATAGTTCCGATTTAAGCGGTTTAACAGCACAAATAGGAACTATATCACCGCAACTGATGGGGCGGGATGGCGGCACTAGCTGCTGCGTGGTTTTGCTAGTAGCTCACCTGGCAGGGGATGCCGAGGGCGCGCACGCGCGCGGCAATCTTGTCGAGCACCTCGGGCGCCGCTTTGGCAAGGCCGGCGACCGGTGTCTCGCGCGCCACCGTGTAAATGGTCGCCTCCTGCGGGCGAATGCGCTCGAGCGCCGCGAGCCAAGGGCCGACGTACTCCTCGCCGGTGTTATCGAGAGACTTGCCCCGGTACTCGCCTCTCAAAAACATCGTCTGGATAATAACGTGACCGTCAAAGCTCGCGAACGTCTCGATCTGGTGCTCGACGTCGTAGGGGCCAACAGGCTGGTCGAGCAGCTGGATAAATGCCGGATCGACCGTATCGAGCTTGAGAATGTTGTCGTCGACCATCATGAGCGCATCGTGCACCTGGGGACGGTCGGCGCGCGTGCCGTTGGAAAGCACGGCAATCTTGGAGTTCGGGGCAAGCTCGTCGCGAAGCGCGACGGCACCGGCGATGGCCTGCGGAAACTCCGGCGCGGCGGTGGGCTCGCCATTGCCGGCAAACGTGATTACATCGGGCAGCTCGCCCTCGGCTACCATCTCGCGCAGCTTGGCCTCGAGTGCATCGAGCACCACGGCAGCCGTGTTATACGACTCGTGGCAGGGGCGCTCGGCGTTGAGGCCGTTCTCGCAATAGATGCAGTCGAACGTG
The DNA here is from genome assembly GCA_022739635.1 of Collinsella sp. Lineage (GTDB taxonomy): Bacteria > Actinomycetota > Coriobacteriia > Coriobacteriales > Coriobacteriaceae > Collinsella. Next base: position 17,245 of record JAIIUG010000011.1, read on the forward strand.
CAGATCTTGCCGCTCGCCGGCATCATGTTGACACCGAGCGAAAGGCCCAGGCGACGGCTACGGACGGGCCCAAAGATGGGGCTGGCATTTAAAAACGTAGACATAGGCATATGCTCCTTGGGACAGTTGAGCTTAAGCATAGCATCGGCCTTCATGTGGGTCGCGGGTTTGGGCGCTGTTGTTTAGGCAGAAACCTTGTAATCGGGTGAGTTTTCGAAACCCTGTCATGAAGGGGTGCGAGCCGGGTACAGTAAACGCATTCATGTACGCACAAAATGACGCCATCTGACCAAACCGTATCCCGGCACGGCCTGGTGGTGTTGACGATGGGAACACAGTATGGATTTTACGGTCGAGAATGCGGGCACTACGATCGCCTGCCGCGAGTATGCCGGCCCGGATGTATCGTCCGATACACCCGCCTTGGTGTGCGTGCACGGTGCGTGCGTCGACGGTGTCTTTTTTGATGGCATCGCCCGCGAGCTCGCCTGCGACTATCGCGTCATTGCCTACGACCGCCGCGGTTGCGGCGAGAGCGGCGACGCTGTAGACGGACGCTACGACCTCGCCGCCCAGGCCGCCGACCTGCAGGCCGTTATCGAGCATATTGGCGCTCCGGCAAACGTGCTCGCGCACAGTGCCGGTACGCTGGTGACCCTGGAGCTTCTCCGTGCAAACCCCGCCATAATCTCGCGTGCGATTCTGCATGAACCCGCCGTGACGGATGAGGGTGCCGGCCTGGGCGCGGCCCCGGTTTTGCTCGAGATGATCGCCGCGGCAAAGGTCTCCAGGGCATTGCGGGCCTTCCTGGGCGCCATCGGCGATTCGGACCCTGAGGCCCCCAAGTTAACCGAGGCGGAAGCCAAACATGCCCTGCGCAACGGCCGCAGTTTCATGGCGAACGAATACGGGATTACTATGACCTGCGTTCCCGATTGGAATAGCGTTCGCGCGTCAAAAACGGTGGCCGCTGTGCTCCTGGGCGAGCTCTCGATTGGCACGCCCCGCGAGGCGGGCACGAGGATGGCGGCTGAGCTTTTGGACTGTCCGCTCGTAACGATTCCCGGGGCGCACAACGGCCTGCGCGATCGTCCGGCAGCGGCTGCCCGGGCTGTCCGTGGCATCCTGGGGTTCTAGCACCCGCAATAGTCAAAACAGGCTCCATCCGCAAACGTTTCGGCCGTGTTAACAAATGTGCTCAAAACCTCACGTCTGCGGCTTCAATCGCGCCGTCTGCCAACTCATAAAAATGTAACAGCATTCACGTGCCTACCTGCATCGGCAAGGTGTTACTCTTGTAACATTTGGAACCCACCGCTACCATGCGAAACTATCGAAAGGGCCCCATATGCTCAATAATCACGAGGCCAATCTAACCGACGAGGAGGCTGCCGCCGAGGTCGCCCGTGTCGCGAAGACCTACCCCGTGGTACGTTTGCTGTCGGCCGATCAGATTAAGAGCGAGCCTAACTGCCTACTCGCCGGCGATCGGTGCCCTTGTCTGCGTCAGTCGAGCCTTGAGGCCTTGACAGATTCCGATGAGGTGTCGGAGCAACTGCTCAACGATGGCGTTGAGTACCGCGCCCATCTGCGCCCCCTGAAGGTCGAGGGCGAGCCTCATGTCCTGCTGATGGTGCGTCCGATCGATGAGCAAGAGGCTGCAGAAGAGGACCTTGTCTACACCGATGTGCTGACGAGTGTGCACAATCGCCGGTATTACGAGGAAAAGCTTCGCGGCGCCCGTATGAATGCCGGCGTTGCGATGATCGACCTTGATGATTTTAGGGTCTTCAACGATACGTGTGGCCGTCATGCCGGCGACCTTGCGCTCGGTGCTGTGGCGACAGCCATACGCAGCGGAATTCGTTCGACTGACGAGCTTGTGCGCTATGGCTGCGACAAGTTTGTGGTTGTCATGCCCAATATTCCCTCCGATGACTTCGCCCGTCGCCTGCATCAGGTGTCCGATGCCGTTCGTGCCACGATTATTCCGGGCCATGAGTACATGAGCTTGACGGCATGTGTTGGTGGCGTTCGCATTCATGGCGAGACGGTCGATGAGGGCGTTGGCCGCGCTGTCCAGTTATTGAGCCGCGCTAAGGCAAAAGCCGGTACGGTCGTGACCGATGCCGATTCCATCGAGGCCTTCCAAAGCGAAAAGCCTTTGGTGCTTATTGTCGATGACTCCGAGATGAACCGAGTCATTCTCAACGAGATGCTCAGGGACGAGTACTGCATCCTCGAGGCCGATAACGGTCGTACGGCGCTCGACATGGTCGACCGCTATGGCGATGAGTTGTCGCTCGTGCTGCTGGACATTGTCATGCCGGGCATAAGCGGCTTTGAGGTGCTGGCCGATCTGTCGCGCCGAACGGGTATCGACAATCTGCCTGTCATCATGATCTCGAGCGAAGATTCCGATGATATGGTGCTGCGCGCGTATGAGCTGGGCGCCTCGGACTATATCAACCGCCCGTTTGACTCCCGTGTCGTGCGCCGCCGTGTAAGCAACACCATCCGCCTATACGCCAAACAGCGCCGTCTGACGAGCCTGCTGTCCCAGCAGTACAACGAGCGTGTCAAGAACAGTCGCATGCTCATCGACATCATGGCCGGTGTCATGGAGCTTCGCAATGGCGAGAGCGGCAGGCACGTTACGAATATCGAGAAGCTGACCGAGCTGCTGCTTGGCTGCCTGGTCCAGCGTAGTGACAATATCTTCCTCGACAATGAGGAACGCTCCACGATTGCTCTGGCTTCGGCGCTGCACGATATCGGCAAGATGTCGATTGACGATGCGATTCTCAACAAGCCCGGGCGCCTCACGTCCGAGGAATTCGAGATTATGAAGACGCATACCACGATCGGCGCCGACATGCTGCTCGAACTGGGCCGCCATCACGCCGGCAATGCGCTTATGGAATATGCGTACCAGATTGCGCGCTGGCACCACGAGCGTTGGGATGGCAGGGGTTATCCCGACGGCCTTAAGGGCGACGATATCCCCATCGCCGCGCAGGTGGTTTCGGTGGCCGACGTGTACGATGCGCTGACGAGCGTGCGCGTGTACAAGGATGCTATCCCGCACGAGGAAGCGATCCAGATGATCCTGGACGGTAAGTGCGGTACCTTTAACCCGCTGCTGCTCGACTGCCTGCTCGAGGTGCAAGACCAAATTGCCGAGACGTTGGCACGCCCCGCTGACGTCGTCGCGTTTCCCACGATTTAGTTTGACAAAAGGAGTTTTAACCCATGATTTCCATGCGTGAGGCGTATGAGAAGATTGGCGCCAATTATGATGACGCGTGCGCTCGGCTGATGGGCGATGAGATGCTTGCCCGCTTTGCCCTCAAGTTTTTGGATGACGAGAGCATGGACAAACTGGAGGCCGCCATGGCGGCAGGAGACGCCGAGAGTGCGTTTATGGCAGCGCACACGCTCAAGGGCGTGAGCCAGAACCTGGGATTCAACAATCTCTACGAGCCGGCGGTCGTGGTGACCGAGGCGCTGCGCGGCGCCGATGCCGTTGACGGCGCTCGCGAGGGAATGCATGCGCTGCAGCAGCAATATGCAGCTACGATGTCGGCCCTGCGCGAGGCGGCCGAGTAAGAGCTTGCGAGCTTTGATGACTATGAGAGTGGATAATCTCCCGTTTTAGGCCCGGTGGCGGCCTCAAAGTGGGAGATTATCCACTCTCGTTCGATACGTGTCCAAAAATCCACGCTCACCCCTTCTGATTAGCGAATGGCCTATGCGCACTGGCGGGGCTTTCCGCATGCAATCCATATCGTTGTTCGATAAACTGTTCGAATAACGATAGAGTCGATGAGGGTGAGTGTATGTCCAACAGCGTTCAGCGTATGGCCAAGGCGGGCGAAAATATCAGGAAGCTTGGTTTTTGCATGGCAGCCGTTTTTGCAGGGATGCTCGTCGCTTTTGCCGCGTTGGTTGTTTACGTGATCTGGTATGCGGTTGCAAACGTTGCTTCTGTCGATTCTTTCGGTGTCGTGACGCTTCTCGATGGCGGGTGCATCGTTATCCCAAGCGGACTGTGCCTGGCACTCGTCGTGGGTATTTCGCTTGTCGTTTTGTGCGGGATCAGCCATAACATCTCTCGGGGCGTCTCGCCCTTTACCAAGACGCATGTGCGGCTTATCCGTGTTCTCGCGCTTGCCTTTGCTGTTAACGCCGCGGTTTCGCTTGTTGGTGCCTATGGATCGGTCAATCTCACCATTGGCGGACTGGAGCTTTACATCGTACCTCATTCCTTCGTTATTGAGATTTGCCAAGGCGCTACCTTTGATGCGGGGTCGTTTATCGGCGCAGTTGTCTGTTTGTTTATCTCGGCGATCTGGAGTTATGCCTCGCTGCTCCAAGAGCAGTCTGACGAGCTTGTGTAGGAGGAAACATGAGCTATCTCATCATCGAGCTTGAGACGCAGCTGCTTAAGACCGGAAAGACCAGCGCTGATCTGATTCGGGCGACGGGGCATACTCCGGCTAATATTTCAAAGCTTAGAAACGGAAAGATAAAAGCTATTCGCCTAAAGACGCTCCTCGATATCTGTGATGAGCTTGATTGTCAACCGGGAGATATTATTCAGCGCGTGAGCGAGAAAGAGCTTGAGGAGCTTATTGTTGAGCGCGCAAAAAATGTTGTGAGACAGATGCGGGATGGCGGAGGCAACGAGGCGTCGCTTCCGATATCAGTCTTTGCTGTCGATTTGAGTGACGAGTAGCTTAAGGCGAACAACTAAAACGAAATATCAGCGTGAAGGAACCCGTGTCTAACACGGGTTCCTTCTTATAGATTATCTTGACAAATATGAGTTATCGAAAAACAATAACAACTATGAAAAACGATAAAGAAAAGAAGGAACGATATGAGCGGTTTTGTTATCAAGCGGAACAGGAGGACAATGAGCGCATCAGCGATAAAGCTATCAAAGGTGTCAAAGCGCTATGGGAAACGGCGTGTGTTGCATGACGTTTCCTTCGAGGTGCATCAGTCTGAGCTCTGTGCCCTTGTCGGTGCAAACGGGGCGGGTAAGAGCACGCTTATTAAAATAGTGCTGGGCCTCTGTGAGCCATCGTCGGGGAGCGTGGAGCTCTTTGGAGGCAAATCAAAAAAAGAGCTTGGTCTGATGCGGACGCGTGTCGGCTATGTGCCAGATTCCAGCGGAGCATACCAATCTCTCAGCGCGGTTGAGAATCTTCAAATCCGATGTGCGGAATGGGGGCTTGATGAGAAACGTGAGATTCCTCGCGTTTTGAGCCTAGTCGGGCTGGACATCGATGAGAAAAAGAGCGTAGGCAGTTTTTCTCTGGGAATGAAACGGCGGCTGGATATAGCTACAGCTTTGTTGGGTGACACTGATCTGCTTATTTTTGATGAGCCAGCGAACGGGTTGGACCCGCTGGGCATCGAGAGTATATGGGCCCTTATCGGTCGATTGAATCGAGAACAGGGTAAGACCATGCTCATCTCTAGCCACGACTTGGATGAGCTGGCATCGGTTGCAACAAGCTGCCTGTTTCTTCATGACGGAGAACTGCTGAAAAAGGAATCGATGGACGTCATAAGGGATGAGGCGTCGTCCCTAAAAGAGTATTACAGGCGCTTGATGAAGGCGGTCTCGCTATGAAGCGGGCGATCCATCCCATAAAGGCAGATATGATGCGTTTGCACAGGATGTTTCCGGCGAAGTTTGGTCTTCCGCTTATGCTGGCGTCCGGCCTTCTCTTCGGTGTCGTTCTAAAAAACGGGTCAACGTTGCTAGCCTTTGGCAATAGCGTTTTTGGGGAGGATATTGGTTTCTTCTGGAATGCAATCGATCCTTCTGCACCCGATGAGTCCCTTGTGCGCAGTGCTTTTGCCGGCACCTCTCTGTTCGTTCCACTCATCGTTTGCCTGGTAATTCTACAGGAGCGTGGCTATGAAGAGGGCTGCCGAATTTCTTCGGCAAGAGGTCTTGCCCGCTTTAACGGGGCTCTGGCACATGCACTTTCGTCTGCTTTAATAATCGGCGCAGCGTATAGCGCGCTTTGCCTTCTTCTTTTTGCAATTGCCATAATACGTGGAGGGCATAACTACTCGCACAACATATTAACTGTATTTTTGCCTGCAATGATAGTCAACGCCGTATTGGTGATATCGGTTGCGCTGGAGACGGTGACCATCTATCGGATAACGGGCAGCGCCGTATTGAGCGGGGCTGTGGTAATAATCGGATTTGTCATGAGTTTGACGCTCTACGGAGCCTTCCTTCAGGCACCTATACCATCCTTGCGGTGGATCTTCTTCCTTCCGGGGCCGTATCTTGGAGTCGGATGCGCCCTTGGGTATAGCGATATGGGCCAGCTGACGCTTCTGGGATATGGCGTGGCGGCCAGCTGTCTATCGGTTTTGGTTTACGCTCTCGTGAGCTTTCATGCTGGGGGGTGTGCCCAATGGCTCATCAGATTAAAAGATTCCTCCATTCAGAATGGAAGCGTGTGATCAAATGGACGTACGCCTTAATCCTGGTAATTTATGCGTGCATGGTGGTATTGCAGCCTAATTCTTTCCCGATGTGGTTCTGTAGCCTCCGTGAGAACAGTTTCTTGGGCTTTTTCCCAGACCCGACGCTTCCGCTATCGGCGGAGGATGTCCTTCTATTTGGTAATGCTGAGGTTTTTCGTGGTCTGCTGTTCAACGTAGCCCCGTTGGCTCATGCATTGTTCTTTCCGTTCATCGCGGCTTGCATTGTACCGCGCTTTGTCAGTTCGGGCTTTATTGAGGAACCGTGGGGGTTGTCGGAGGCTCGGGGAGGGAAGCGTGTGTGCGCTATCGTTGCGCGAGCGATACTGTCTTCTTTCGCCCTTTTGGGCGCTTTTATCCTGTCGAGCGTCGTTTTGTACTGCCTTAATTGCGTAATCGTTTTGGATGCTCAGCAGTATTTCAACCTGCATGTATTTTGCTATCGACTTGTTCTTGCTGCCGCTGCCTGCCTTGCATACGTGGTTTCTTGCGTAATCGTTGTTTCCTATTTTGGGTCCGGCTTCGGTCCGATTGGCATGCTGTTGCTTGTCAACGTTGTAGCGATCTACATACAGATCGGGGCCAATTTCATGCTTCCGCTTCCAGCCTCGATGCTCATGTGGATTTGCGGCGTGACCCCGTTGGGGGACGGTCAATGCGTTTCGATTTTAATTGACTGCCTAATAAACGTAGCAAGCATTTTTGCCATCTGCTTTACGGTCGACCGATTGTGGTCGAGATTTCTTTGATTGTTTGTGAGGGATAAACATACCGAGCGTATCAAATACAGGGGGGGCGGGCACCGTGGCTGGTGTCCGCCCCCCCCCTGGCTTAGGAGGCTTTAACTTGTGTAGCTTGCGAGCTAACGGGCCTGCTTAACCTTGGCCGCTGCCTCGACAAACGACTTCCACAGGTTAAAGTCGGTTTCGAGCGTCTTCCACGTGTACTCAGGGTGCCATTGCACGCCCAGACAGAATGGCTGGCCTTCGACTTCGATGCACTCGGGAACGCCGTCGGTTGCCTTGGCGACCAAACGCGTGCTCTTGCCTAGACGGTCGACGCAGCAGTGGTGCGCGGAGTTAGTCTGGATGAGCCTGTGCCCGCCAAGTGCGCGCTCCAGCAGCGAGCCCGGCACGACCTCGACGGGATGCACGGGGTCGTTGAGCACATGGGTATGGCGCCACTGCGTGCGGCCCTCGCGAGCGCCCAGGCTCGGCACGTCCATGCACAGGGTGCCGCCAGTGGCGACATTGAGCAACTGCGTGCCGCGGCAGGTGGTAAAGAGCGGCTTTTTGGCGCGGAGCACCTCGCCGACCAGCTTAAACTCAAAGCTATCGCGGATCTCACAACAGAGGGTGGGGTCGTAGGGTCGATCATCGCCCCAACGTTTGGGATTGACATCGGGGCCGCCGGGAATGGCAATGCCGTCGGCGATATCGACGTAATGACGGATGACCTCAATGTCCTCGGTGATGGACATCTGCAGCGGCAGGCCGCCGGCGGCAAGGATGGCATCGACAAAGACACTTGCGATTTCCTCGTTGGGGGAGAGCGTTTCGCTTAAAAACGGCTTTGCCTCTTCCCAACGCGGCGCGACGAGGATGAGTGGGCGGTCGGCGGGGGCGATGTCGACATGCGGGGTGTAGGACGATGAAGTGCGAGTTCCGATCATAGGTGCTGCTTTCGAATCTAAAGGCGACAGGGCGCATGAAAGACGTGGGACAACACTTTCAATGGATTTGTCCCACGGGGTGGCTGGCTAGTGGCCCTTGATGGAGTTGAGGAAGTCCTGGGCGCGCTTGGTCTTGGGGTGGTCGAAAAACTCGTCGGGCGTGCCGGTTTCCACGATCTGGCCGTCGGCCATGAACACGACGCGGTCGGCCACGCGGCGGGCGAAGTTCATCTCGTGCGTGATGACGATCATCGTCATGCCCTGCTGCGCCAAACGCACCATGACCTCGAGCACCTCATTGATCATCTCGGGGTCAAGGGCACTCGTGGGCTCATCGAAGAGCATGGCCTTGGGCTGCATGGCAAGAGAACGGGCGATGGCCACGCGCTGCTGCTGGCCGCCCGAAAGCTGTGCGGGTACCTTGTCGGCCTGCTCGGCCACGCCCACGCGGCTCAGCAGGTCCATGGCGCGCTCACGAGCCTCCTCCTTGGACACGCCCAGCACGTCGACCGGTCCCAGCATGACGTTCTGCAGCACCGTCATATGTGCGAACAGGTTGAACTGCTGAAACACCATGCCCAACTCGGCGCGCATGCGGGCAAGATCCTTGCCTTCCTGCGGCAGGGGCTCGCCCTCGATGAGGATCTCGCCCGAGTCGATGGTTTCCAGGCGGTTGATGGTTCGGCACATGGTCGACTTGCCCGAGCCCGAGGGGCCGATCACGACGACGACCTCGCCACGGTCGACCGAGAGATTGATGTCGTTGAGGACGTGCAGATCGCCGTAGTGCTTATCGACGTGTCTGAGCTCGATCAGCGGCTGATTGCCGGTGGAAGAGGTGCTCTGTGCCATGGTGCTCGGCTCCTTATGACTCGAAATGGTAAAGCGTTAGCGGATGATGGTCGCGCCGGTCTTGTGCGAAACGTAGACAGCGGCCTTGTTGATCGCGACGTTGATGAGGATGTAGATGACCGCGATCACCAGGTAGACCGACACGAGGGCGTCGTAGTTGGTAATGAGCACGCGGGCATTTTGCATGAGGTCGGGGTAGCTCACCACGTAGGCGACGGTGGTGTCTTTGACTACGACCACGAGCTGCGAAATCAACGACGGAATGATAAAGCGAATCGCCTGCGGCAACACGATTTTAAAGGTGATTTTAGCCTTGGAGAGACCGAGTGCCTGGGCGGCCTCGACCTGACCGCGCGGTACGGCGTTGACGCCGGCACGGAAGATCTCGGCCAGTACGCCGGCCGCAGCGAGCGCGACGGGAAGCGTGAGCATCCAAAACGACGGCAGTGCGATCTTGTACTGGGGCAGCACCAAAAAGAAGAAGTAGATGAACAGAAGGCTCGGCACGCCACGGAAGAAATCGGTGAGCACGCGGCAGACCAGCTGCAGCGGCTTGATGTCGCTCGTGCGGCCGAGCATGAGGGCCAGACCCAGTACCAGCGCGATGGTGCCGGCGGTGAGTGCGACTTTAACGGTGCCCTCAAAACCAGCAAGCAAGAATTTCCAGGTGGTGAGGTGCGTAAAGAAATACCAATAGTGGACCGAAAGCTGACCGGTCACATAAAAGCGCTGCAGCACGAGGACGACGAGCGCAGCCACGGCAACAAGCGAGATAGCGGTGCCGATGCGAATCTTGGCGCGCATCTTGGGGCCGGGAGCCTCGTAGAGCGCATCGCGCATGGTGAGCGCGGGAGAGGAATGCTTGCTCATCGGAGGATCCTCACCTTCTTATCGATGTAGTTGCCAATGTGGCTCACCACAAAGGCCGTGCCCAGGTAGCCGAGCGCCGAGATAAAGAACGCGGCGACGCCGCCGAGCGAGCGCGTGTTGATGTAGCTCACCACGCCGGTGAGCTCCTGCGGTTTAAGCGGCACCTGGCTGCCGAGCGCGGTGGTGAGCATGACGGCGATAAAGAGGTTGGTCATGGGCAGCACGCTCGAACGCAGCGCCTGCGGAATCACGATCTTGGCGAGAATACGGTTGAAGCTCATGCCCAGCGAGCGGGCGGCTTCTACCTGACCGACGCCGACGGTGTTGATGCCGCTCATAAAGTTCTCAGAGCCAAAGGCCGAGCCCAAAAGGACCGTGGCGACGATAACGCAGGTGCGGTAGGGCAGAACGACTTTGAGCGGCGGCAGCGCGTAGACGACGATGATGAGCAGCGCGATGCCGGGGATGTTACGGAAGACCTGGACATACAGGTCGCCGAAGACGCGCAGCGGCTTGAGCGGCGACACGCGCATCACGGTGACGGCGACGGCCAGCACCATGGCGATGGCAAACGACTCAAGCGTCATGCCCCAGGTTGCTAGCAGCGCGTCGATATAGTTCTGGCCATAGAGCGACCAGAGCTCGGAGAGACTCATGCGGACCTCCCGCCGGTAAGGAAAGGGGCTTCCGTGTGTACGGAAGCCCCGACAACTCAGTGAGGAAACAGTTTACCGCAATAAAGCGCATCATGCGTTTCCGTATGGTTTCGTTGCGGTCGTTACCAGGCTCGCTGCCTAGGCGCCGATCTCGGGCAGCTCGGGAACATTGGTGTCGCCCGTACGGTCACCAATGCAGATCTGCCACAGCTCGGTCCAGGTGCCGTCGTCCTCGATCTTCTTAAGGAAGTCGTTGACGAAGGCAACGCCGTCGGAATCGAGTGGCAGACCGATGCCATAGGGCTCCTTGCTGCCGAAGGGCTTGCCGGCGATCTTGTACTTACCGGGCTCGCGGACCAGGGCGCTCTGCTGCATGTTGTTATCGATGACGTAGGCGTCGACGCGACCCTGCTGGAGTGCCTGGCGGGCCTCCTCGTCGGTCTTGAACTCCTGCTGGCTGGCCTTGGGGGCGAACTCCTCCAGGATGGCGGGACCGTTGGAGCCGGACTGGACGGCGACGTTCTTATCGGCCAGATCGTCGACGCTCTTGATGTCGTCGTTATCGGCGAGCACCAGGATGGCTTGCTGGGTGTAGTAGTAGGGGCCGGCGAAGGAAACGAGCTTCTTGCGCTCGTCGGTGATGGTGTAGGTGGCAAAGACGGCGTCGACCTGGCTGTTCTGCAGGACGGACTCGCGCGTGTCCGAGGTCACCTGGGTGATCTCGACCTTGTTCTCGCCCAGGATGTAGTTGGACAGGAGCTGTGCGATGCCGGCATCGAAGCCACGGGTCTGACCGTCTTTCTCGTTGAGGAGGGAGAAAAGCGTAGAGGTCTGAACGCCACCGATCTTAAAGACGCCGGCGTCCTTGACGGCCGTCGCCCAGGTGCAGGCGGCGATGGCGTCGTCATCGGCCTTGGGGCCGTCGTTGACGAGCTTGTCGAATGCCTTGGCGTCGAGCGTGGTGGAAGCCTCGGTATCCTCGGAGCTCTTGGAGGAGCCGGCGGCGGAACCCTTGTCGGCCTCGGCGCTGGTGTCGGAGCAGCCGGCAAGACCAAGGCCGGCGACGGTTGCGAAGGTGGCGGCGACAAAGCCGCGGCGGTCGAGAACGACCTGCTGGGAGAGGTTCTTGCTCATGGTAGAACACCTTTCTCAATAAAATCCCTAGCGGTTGAGTAGAGTTATACCCTATCGCGCTCAAATGGGTCAACACGAAATAACTCAGAAACATACTTACCTTATGGGTTATTCTACCTACCAAAAAGGGACAGGCACCTTTGTGGCGGTTCTGGCCGATGTGGCGGCATGCCTTACTGTTTTGTCTCAATCTGTAACATCTGCAGCCATTTTTGCCGAGTAACTGTTACAGATCGAGATTTTTTCCTTAGGGGGATTTGAATGTCTCGATCTGTAACAGTTAGACGGGAATTCGGGCCATAGATGTTACAGATTGAGATAATCGCGCCGCGAAAATAAAAACCTCCGCAGGGGTGCTTTCCTTGCGGAGGTTTTCTTACTCGTTGAGTAACCTTACGGCTTCGGCGGCCATGTTCTCGACCGTCATGCCGTTCTGAGCGAGCAACTCTTTGGGGTCGTAGCGGTCGGGGAAGCCCCTGGCGATGCCGAAGGTGCGCGTGCGCACGGGCGTGCAGGCCAAGTAGCACGCGACGCGCTCGCCCCAGCCACCGTCCAAGATGCCGTCCTCGAGAGTGACGACAACGCGATGCTCGGCGGCAAGGCTGTCGAGGAACTCGCGGTCGAGCTCAGTTGCATAGCGCGGGTTGACGAGCGTGGCCTCGATGCCGTACTCGGCAGCCAAGCGGTTTGCCACGCGCTCGCCCAGCTCAAAGAAATCGCCAAGCGCGAGCACGGCCACGTCGCGGCCCTGACGCACCACGTTGTAGCGAACGGCGCTGTAGTCGGTGTCCTCGGCAGGCGCCAAATCGGGGCGGCTAACCAGGCCAATGCCCGGTACGCGGATCGCCACGGGATGCTCGCGGTGGTCGAGCGACCAACTCAGCATGGACAGGTATTCCTCCATGCAGGCCGGCGCCAAGTAGTGCATGTTGGGAAGTCCGCCCAGCATGGAAATATCAAAGAACGAGAGGTGCGTCTCGGATGTGGTGCCAAAGATCGACGCGCCAAACACCAAGATGGTTGCGGGGGCGTCGTTGAGGCACAGGTCGTGCCACAGCTCGTCGTAGGCGCGCTGCAAAAACGTGCCGTACACGCCAAAGACCGGCTTGGCGCCCGAGCGGGCGAGTGCGGTGGCAAAGGTAACGGCGTGCTCTTCGGCAATACCCACGTCAACAAACTGTTTACCGGCGGCAGCACGAAGCTCGGGTGTAAAGCCCATGATGTAGGGCGTGGCGGCCGTGATGCCCACAACCTGCGGATCGCGCTCGATGGCAGCGCTCAGGGCCTCGCCCGTAATGTCGGCATAGGTGCGCGGCGCAGGCTCGCTCGGATGGCCCGGGCAGAGCTTGCGCCCAGTCGCCATGTCAAACGGACCCACGTGGTGCCAGCGCTCGGGGTCGCTCTGGGCCGGCTCGAAGCCCTTGCCCTTGGCGGTGGAGACGTGCAGCACGATGGAATGATCGATATTGCGCAGTTCCTGCAGCGCGTCGACTAGGGCCAACACATCGTTACCGGCGTCCAGATAGCGGTAGTCGAGCCCCATCGCGCGGAAAACGTTGCGCTCACAGGTGCCGTTGCTGGCGCGCAGCTCGGCCAGATTGCGATAGAGGCCACCGTGGTTTTCGGCGATGGACTGGTCGTTGTCATTGACGATGATGATCAAGTTGCTGTCGAGATCGGCGGCATTGTTAAAGCCCTCAAACGCCAGACCGCCCGAAAGCGAGCCGTCGCCAATGATGGTGATTACGTTGTACGTATCGCCCGCCAGGTCACGAGCGTGCGCCAGGCCGCAGCCCAGGCTCACCGACGTGGAGGTGTGACCCATGGCGAACAGGTCGTGCTCGGACTCGTCGGGATTGGCAAAGCCAGAAGCCTCACCATAACGCTCCGGATCGATATAGGTGTACGCGCGCCCAGTCAGCGCCTTGTGGGCGTAGGTCTGGTGCGAAACGTCAAAGACAATCTTGTCGATGGGGGAGTTAAACACGCGATGAAGCGCAACCGTAAGCTCAACGACGCCCAGGTTGGGGGCAACGTGCCCGCCGACGGCGGCGGAGCTTTCGAGGATTGCCTGACGGATCTCGCCGCAGAGCAGCGGAAGCTCGGCGCGGTCGAGAGCCTTGACGTCCTCGGGCGTTGTCGTTTGCGTAAGCAGCATCGTTGTGGGTTACTCCATGCGAATCGAGCGCCGGCGCTCCCTCGGCCGGCACAATTGCACAAAACAGTCTCGCACATTTTGGCGTTTGATATGTGACGGCGGCGCGGTAATTCGCCAACTGGTGGGGCAAAACGTTTTGTCCGATGCCATACTGATAAGTTCCATGATGATTTTATTCATTGCGTGCAGGCTGTGGCTTGCCGCCGAGCGCCGCCGGAAGGAGGCCGCATGCCCGATACCGTTCGTGCCGAGAAAATCGCGTGCGAAGTAGACCATGCTGCCCGTCAACTGGCACAGGCGGGCCGTCTGGACCTGACGCGCGAGTTTATCCAGCATGGCGATGTGACGGTGTATACGCATGTGACCTCGGTGGCGCGGGCAAGTCTGTCCTTTGCCGAGCGCCTGGGCCGCGTCGGTATCTCCGTCGACCGCGCCTCGTTGCTGCGCGGGGCCCTGCTGCACGATTACTTTCTCTATGACTGGCACGATCCCGACCCAAGCCATCGACTGCATGGCTTTCGTCACCCGTTTTTTGCCCTGGCGCGTGCGGAGGAAGATTTTGAGCTGACGTCGCGCGAGCGGAATATTATCGTGCGGCATATGTTTCCGCTGGTGCCGGTGCCGCCGACGTGTCGCGAGGCATGGATTGTGTGCCTGGCCGATAAATGGTGCGCGCTGCGCGAGACGGTTGCCGGTCGTCTGCGGCGCAAGGACGAGGCGGACGATGACGTGAGCAGCGAATCGAACGAAAAGAGGAGTGGGTAGACGGTGGGAACCGCGATCGATATGGCTTTTGGCGGCGCGACGCTTGCCGCTTGCCCGCTCTCGGCACTGGTGCTCTCGTTTGCCTTTTACGGGTTTTGCGGCTGGGCGTGGGAGTCGACGGTTTGCGCCATGCTCAATCATGGACGATTTGCCAACAGTGGCTTTTTGCTGGGGCCGTGTTGCCCTATCTATGGTGTGGGCGGCATAGCCTGCTGGCTTTTGCTGCGCGGGATTCCGGATGCCTCGAGCCAGTTTGTCGCCGCGGCGCTCGTATGCAGCGTGATTGAATATAGCGTGGGCGTGCTGTTGGAAAAAACAACGGGCGCGCGCTTTTGGGATTACTCGCACCTGCCGTTTAATTTGCATGGACGCGTCTGTCTGTACTGGGCTTGCGCGTTTGGCTTGGGTGCGCTGTGCATTTGCCGTTTAGTGGAGCCGGCATTGCTGGGGCTGCTTGGCCATCTGCCGGTGCTGATTGTGAGGCTGTCCGCCTTTATCGTCGCGGTCGCGATGATGGTCGATGCGGTGTGCTCGTTGGCCAGCTGGCGCCGCCTGTCCGATCAGCTTGAGCGTGTGCGCGCCGACCTTGCCGACCGCATCAATGAGTCGCTTGCCGATGCCTCCGACTCCATGCTCGAACGCATTCCCGATTCGACGATTGACTCGGTGGCGCAGACGCACATCCGTAGCCGTGCCGTTAACGCGTGGCTGGCCGAGCTGGGTGACGCCGCGCTCGATGCCCTGCGCGAGAAGGCTTCGATGCCGACGTTTATCTCGGATGGTGCTCGCGGCCTGGCGCTCGCTGCCCGCCGCGTGGCCGATGCCGCGCCGAGCATGCCGCGTCCGTCGCTCAGTCGTCGCCTTGCCGGCAAGCGCATGAGCCGTCCGGTGCCGAGCGTGTCACTCAGCCGCCGCGACCTACGCTTCTTCAACGCCTTCCCGCGTCTGCGCATCAATCGCTACGAGGGCGTCATCCGAGCTACCGACCTCCGCGACCGAGCCCGCGAGCTGTTCCGGCGCTAGCCAGAGCGGGGCCAAGCGCGCCCTTCTCGTTCGCACGTTTCCCGTTCGTTTCGCGCCCGTTGCCGCGCCGTTTCCAAGATTGCGGCACCGTTTCCATTCGACAACGCGGCGTTTAACAACGCCGTATCTGGTCTACACCAGTTGCCCCTCGGCCGCATTATGGGCGCCGACAACGTCCATGCGACCAAGGGGGAGCGAATGTACGATACGGGATCGACAACGTTTATGCTCATCTGCACCATGCTCGTGTTTTTAATGACACCGGGTCTGGCGTTTTTCTATGGCGGCCTGTCCAGGCGCAAAAATGTCATCAACACCATGCTTATGTGCTTTGGCACCATTGGCCTGGTTGGTGTGCTGTGGATTGTTGCCGGCTGGTCGCTGGCCTACGGCGGCGACGGTTCCAGCCCGTTTATTGGAGGCCTTGACCAGCTGCTGTGCCTGCCGGTGCTCAACCAGGTGCTGCAGGCGGCCGAGGGCAATGCCGCGGACGGTGCCGTCTACCCTCAGATCATCAACATCGCCTTTCAGATGGCGTTTGCCATGATTACGGCAGCTATCGTCACGGGCAGCCTGGCCGGCCGCGTTAAGTTTGGTGCCATGACGGCCTTCCTGGGCATTTGGCTGCTCGTGGTCTATGCGCCGCTCGCCCACATGGTTTGGGGCGGCGATGGTTCCTTTATCGGTGACATTATCGGCGCACTCGACTTTGCTGGCGGCGACGTGGTGCACATTTCGTCCGGTCTGACGGGCCTGATTCTCTGCTTAATACTCGGCCGTCGTCGCGGCTTTGGCATGGTGAGCTACCGTCCGCATAACGTGCCGTTTGTGGCGCTGGGCGCCGGTCTGCTTTGGTTTGGCTGGTTTGGTTTTAACGGCGGCAGCGAGTTTAAGGCCGACGCCGTGGCGGCACTCGCCATTCTCAACACCGTGACGGCCAGCGCGGCGGGCATGGTTTCGTGGCTTGCCGTCGAGCGCGTGCACACCGGTCGCCCCACGCTGGTGGGTGCCAGCACCGGTCTGGTTGCGGGCCTTGTGGTGGTCACGCCGGGCGCGGGCTTTGTCGAGCCGTGGGCGGCGCTGGTCATGGGCTTGATCGTATCGCCCGTCTGCTACCTGGCCATCAGCCATCTTAAGACCAAGTTCGGCTACGACGACGCGCTCGACGCGTTTGGCTGCCACGGCATCGGCGGCATTTTGGGCGGCGTGCTCACGGGCCTGTTCTGCGTGCCGGAGCTCTCGTGGACCGGTAAGGGTGGCCTGTTCTACACGGGCGACGTGTCGCTGCTCATTTCGCAGGTCCTGGGCATTGTGGTGACGGTCGCTATTGTGCTGGTGCTCGACTTGGCAATCGCCGCGGTGGTCAAGGCGCTGTTCCACGGCAGCCTGCGCGTGGACGAGGCAGACGAGGCGCTGGGCTTGGATGCCAGTCAGCACGGCGAGAGCGCGTATCCTTCTTTCTCCGGACTCGATTAGCAGCGCGGCTTTCCCAAGCACCCGACCTTGCCCCTCAAACCGTCGCTTGCGTACCGAAGTACGCGGCGCTCCTCTTTCGGGGCAATCTCGGGCACTTGGAAAACCCGCGTTATTGAATGGCAATTCATTTCTTTACTAAAGAGAGGAATTCACTATGAAGAAAATTACGGCGATCGTTCGTGCTGAGAAGCTTGAGGTTCTTAAAGATGCGCTGTTTGCTGCTGATGTTCGCGGTATGACTGTCAACCAGGTGCAGGGATGCGGCGCGCAGCATGGCTGGAAGGAATACGTGCGCGGCAACGAGTTGCTCGTCAACACGATCCCCAAGGTGCAGTTCACCCTCATCTGCGCCGACGAGCATGTCGACGGTATCGTTGACATTATCTGCAGCGCCGCTCGCACCGGTGCCGTCGGCGACGGCAAGATTTGGGTCGAGCCGGTCGAGGATGTTATCCGCATCCGTACCGGCGAACACGGCCCCGCCGCGGTGTAGGGCCGACCGTCTGTCATCTGCAACGTTAAAATACTGCAGTGAGGCATAAGGCTTGTGTTGCGGATGGACGGATTATGGGGCGTAATAAATATCCCGAGGAGACGGTCGCGAAGATTCTCGACGCGGCACTGGAGCTATTCTGTGCACAGGGTTATGAGGGGACGAGCATTCAAGATATCGTTGACCGTCTCGATGGCATGACCAAGGGCGCTGTCTATCATCACTTCAAGAGCAAAGAAGAGATTTTCAACGCCGCGTTTGATCGGGCGATGACTCCGATTGTTGAGCACCGTCGCTCGATGCTTGGCGTCGGTAATATGACCGGCGCCCAAAAGCTAAAAAGGCTTTACGCTCCCGAGTCCGTCGTTCCGCAAATTGAACTATGGGCACGCATACATCCTGCGGCAGATCCGGTAAAAAGCTCGCGTCTACTGGCGATGCAGTACCAGGGTTCGTTTGACGAGTCGGCCGATGGCTGTCTCTTGCCAATGATCGAGGAGGGCATCGCCGACGGCTCCATTGCGTGCGAATGCCCGCGCGAAGCGGCAGAGGCCGTGTCGTTGCTGGCGAATCTCTGGCTGTTGCCACTGTTTCGTCCGCTTGAGCCCAAGGATCGAATGCTCGCTCGTGCTCATTGTTTGGCGCAGATGGCCGCCGCGGTGGGACTCGATTTGGGGGAAGAAGTGCTTCAGACAACGGCGCAGATTTGGGACGTATGGGACCGTGCCGGGTGGTAATATAGATACCAACGGTATGTAATAGATCTGAGAGGGCGGCCCAGGCTGCCCTTTTCAAGTCAATAAATACATACTTCCGGTATGTATAGGGAGCGAACTTATGGCTGGGCTGAGAGACGTCGGCGTCTCGTTGAAATCAAAAACAGTGCGGTCAATCAGGCTCGCGGAACTTCTGGTTGCGCAGCTGTGCACGTATTCGATGCTGTCGGCGCTGTGCTTTGCGTATCCACTTTACTTGTTCGATTGCAGTGGATCGTCAACGTTATATGGCGTCGTCGTGGCGACGGCATTCATACCCGGCGTACTCGCAACTCCGGTTGGCGGAATCTTGGCGGATAGGGGAAGACATCGCGAGGTCCTCGTGGCCCTTGGCATTGCTCTGATGACTGCATCGCTGCTGTCTATCCCCATGAAGCGCTCGTTGCCTCTTGCGGTCGTCGTAGTAGCGATACTTTGTGTTCAATATGGTGTTCAATCGCTGCTAAAGCCAATGCTCCAAATTGAGACGGTGCGTATGGCGGGTGAAGAGAAGGTTGAGCGGGCCACTGCATTGGTTTCGCAGGTGACCATGGTGAGCAATATCTTGGGCCCTGTGGTCGGGACGGCAGTCTATGGGTGCTTTGGCATCGATACTCTTTGCACAACCGCGTCGGTGGCGTTTGCGATTTCAGCTCTCTTGTTTGGGGTCGCACTCAAGCAAAATGCCTCATCTGACACGATGGGAGACGGCGAGACTCGTACGACATGCCGAAACGATTTTCGGGAGTCGATTCGGTATCTGTTGCAAAATGCATTATTGGTCGCTGTGATTTTGCTTGCGGCAGTTTTGAACCTTGCGTTGGTTGGGCTAACGATTGGCGCTCCCATTATTGTTACAAAGCATCTCGGCATGCAATCGTCCTGCGTTGGGATAGTTGAGGTGGCTATGGGCTTGGGTGGTCTTGCCGGCAGTGGCTTGGTCGGCATTTGGCCGCATCGTTTTTCTTTCAATGGCATATGTCGATATGTTGCGATGATCTGTTTTGGAGTCGCACCGATCATTGTCACGCTACTGTTCGGCGCAGATGCATGCATGTTCACCGTGTTTACGGTTGGTTCGGCATGGGTCATGGTGTGGGCAAGCATCGCGTCGGTTGAAATCATCGCGTTTGTTCAGCGGGCAGCGCCGACTGAGCTCTGCGGAAAAGTGCTTTCGGTCGTTTACATGGTCCTTTCCTGCGCAATACCTATCGGCCAATTGACGTACGGGGTTGCATATGATCGATGGACACCGGCGATTGTGTTCGCAGGTATGCTGGCGGTGCTGACGTTGACGACGGCGCTGTTTTATCGGCTGAAAAGTCGCTTGTGGCGATTGCCTTAACGCGCTGGGGCACTGTGGTTTTGCGGAAGCGAATGCCCTGGCGCGTTGGAACACCCTTGCATGGGCGTGCCCCTCTTTCGTCTAAAATAACGTGCAGACGAAAGAGAGGTACGCCCATGATCAAGATGTTTGCGAGTGACTTAGACGGAACGCTGCTGAACGCCCTGCACGAGGCAGATGGGACCATCCGCCGTGCCATCCGTGAGCTGACCGAGGCTGGCCTGCACGTGGTTCCCGCGACTGGACGCTCGACGTTGCCGATCGGCGAGCATGGCTTTACGGGCCTGGCGCTTGACGCCTGCTGCTCCAACGGGTCCATCGTGCGCGACAGCCACGGCGAGGTGCTCAAGACCTGGACCATCGACCCGCAGATCACTGAGGAGCTGCTCAAGGCGTTCCCGGACATTTGCTTTGATTGCTCCACGCCCGATGGCATGTTTTCGAGCGGTTCGTTCGAGATGCACCAGGCGGGCTTTAAAAAGGACAGCCCCATCAAGCGTATCGTGATGCGTGGCATGCGTGCGCGTGGCGGCTATCACGAGGAGCAGTATTTCGACCAGTCGATCGGTGACATCCTGCGCCACGATGTATGCAAGATCAATTGTCGCGTGACCTCGCCCGAGCTGGAGCGTGACCTTAAGGCCTATCTTGCCGAGCGCTCGGACCGTGTGGTCAACGCGCCGTTCGATCCGGTGATGTTCGAGATCACGGACGTGGCATGCAACAAGGGCGAGAGCGTGGCCTGGCTGGCGGGCTACTACGGTATTGCCGAGGACGAGGTCGCGGTCTATGGAGACGGCGGCAACGACATCGCCATGCTCAAGCGTTTCCGCCACAGCTACGCGACCAAAAACGCAAGCGATGCGGCCAAGGTCGCCGCGAGCGCAACTATCGGCAGCTGCATGGTCCACGCCGTCCCCAAACACATGCTCGCCACCATGCGCAAGCAGAACTCCTGCACCGTCATCGAATAATGTGACAAAGGAACTGCCCCTTCGTCACATCCCAAATATTGCCTTTACGTGTTGATGCACACGGTGTGCAATAATACTCGCACTGTGCAATAGCGCACGGACTGAGTAACAAGGAGGACGCTTGTCCCAGCTCGAGAAATGCGATCGCCGGTCCCTTCGCTCGCAGCGTGCCCTTCGCCAGGCACTTGCCAGCGAGCTTGCCGAAAGCGGCGACCTTTCGCGCATTAATGTCGCGTCGCTCACCGAGCGCGCCGGCCTTACGCGCCGCACGTTCTATTCGCACTACCGCGATATTCCCGACTTTATCAATCAAATCGAGGACGGCTTGCTGGTCGAGATCCGTGAGCGCATTGAGCTCATCACCGCAGCTCAGCTGCCCGATCTCTATCACAACATCGATGAGCTCGAGCCGGCGCCCGGTTCGGTTGAGTTGCTGCGTTATCTTGCGGCCAACCGCGACTTAATCGGTGCGCTGCTGGGTCCGGGCGGCGACCAGGCCTTCATTAATAGGATTATCGACACCGCGCGTGAGGCTGTGGTGCCGCGTGCGCAGACGGGCATTTTGGGCCTGGCGCTGGGCACGTTCTTTGACTACTACGTCACCTACGTCGTGAGTGCCGAGGTCGGCCTGATTCAGCGCTGGTTTGAGCGTGGGCTCACCGAATCGCCCGAGGCCATGGCACGCATTATGACGGTGCTCGCTTTTGTGCGCCCTGGTGACCTGTATGGCCAACCCATCGATATCAACGTGCCGGAATACGGCATGAAGCTATTGAACTTGCAGCTCGAGGACGCGGCCGACACCGCCGCAACCGTCGAGTCCAACAACTAAGAGGAGAGACAATGAGCAAGCTCGTCGAGGGCATTAAGGACCGCATGGTCGCTGCCGCACGCGAGGCCGCGCCCACCGTGATGGACGCCGCGCAGAAGGCCGCGACCGCGGCTGTCGAGAAAGTTGCCGAGGCAGTTGCCGATGCCAAGAACGTGGCAGGGGAGGCGTCCGTCACTAGCGAGCCCGCTACCGCCACTGAGCCCGTAGCCGCCGCCCACGCCCCCGAAGGCGCGATTTTCAACCCCGAGGCCGCCCACGGTAACCTGCACCTGGGCATCGACGTGGGCTCCACCACCGTCAAGCT
>JAIIUG010000101.1:0-6616 GCA_022739635.1 Collinsella sp.
GGAACATTCCGCAGGACGCAAAGAGGCTCCGCAGCGCGAAGCGCGATGCGGAGCCTCTTTGCATGTCCGAGGACGTTCCGGAGAGAAACCCCCCGTCCCGCCCCCGGATTCCCGGTGGGAGTTCTAGACCTTGTCGGCCTTAGTACATACCGCCGCCCTGCTGACCAGCGGTGGCAGCAGCGATAGCGTCCTCAAGCTGAGTGTTCTTGGGCACATCGGAGACGGTGGCCTCGGTGATGAGGATCAAGCTGGCGACAGAAGCAGCGTTCTGCAGGGTGACGCGGCTGACCTTGACGGGGTCGAGGACGCCCATCTCGATCATGTCGCCCCACTCGCCGTTGGCAGAGTTGAGACCCTGGCCGGCGGGCAGCTCGGCAACCTTGTCGACCACGACAGCGCCCTCAAAGCCAGCGTTCTTGGCGATGGTGGCGACCGGAGCGGTCAAAGCCTTCTTAACGATATCGACGCCGATCTTCTCCTCGGGGTCGTCGATCTCGACAGCATCGAGCGCAGGAGCAGCGTCCATGAAGGCGACGCCGCCGCCGGCGACAATGCCCTCCTCGACAGCAGCACGGGTAGCCTGCAGGGCGTCCTCAACGCGGTGCTTGATCTCCTTGAGCTCGGACTCGGTAGCAGCGCCGACCTTGATGACGGCAACGCCACCGGAGAGCTTTGCCAGGCGCTCCTGGAGCTTCTCACGGTCGAAGTCAGAGGTGGTGTTCTCCATCTCACCCTTGATCTGAGCGATACGAGCGTCGATGGCCTCCTTGGAGCCAGCGCCGCCGACGACGACGGTGTTGTCCTTGGAGATGGTGACGGACTTAGCGGTACCGAGCATATCGGCGGTGATGTCAGCGACCTTCACGCCCAGCTCGTCCAGAGCGGCCTGGCCACCGGTGAGGACAGCGATGTCCTCGAGGATGCGCTTGCGGCGATCGCCGTAGCCCGGGGCCTTTACGGCGCAGACGTTGAGAGCGCCACGGATCTTGTTGAGGACCAGGGTCGGCAGAGCCTCGCCGTCGATGTCCTCAGCGATGATGAGCAGGCCACGGCCGGCGCGCTGGACAGCCTCGAGAACAGGCATGATGTCCTGAACGCTGGAGATCTTCTGGTCGGTGATGAGGATGTACGGATCCTTCATCACGGCCTCCATGCGGTCGTTGTCCGTGACGAAGTAAGCGGAAACATAGCCCTTGTCGAACTGCATGCCCTCGACGGTGTCGATGGTGATGTCGAACGTCTGGGAATCCTCGACGGTGATGACGCCGTCCTTGCCCACGACCTCCATGGCCTCGGCGATCTTCTCGCCAACCTCGGGGTCACCGGCAGAGATGGTACCGACGGAAGCGATCTGCTCCTTGGTCTCGACCGGCTTGGCCTGCTTCTTCATCTCGGCGACAGCGGCGTTTACAGCCTTGTCGATGCCGCGACGGATGGCCAGCGGGTTGGCGCCGGCGGCGACGTTGCGCAGACCGTCGTTGACGATAGCCTGAGCGAGCAGGGTTGCGGTGGTGGTGCCGTCACCCACGGTGTCGTTGGTCTTGGTGGCGACCTCCTTCACCAGCTGAGCGCCCATGTTCTCGATGTTGTCCTCGAGCTCGATCTCCTTAGCGACGGAAACGCCGTCGTTGGTGATGGTCGGGGCACCGAACGTGCGCTGCAGAGCGACGTAACGGCCCTTGGGGCCCATGGTGACGGTAACGGCGTCGGCCAGAGTGTTGACGCCCTTGGCGAGCTTGGCGCGGGCATCGGTGTTGAACGTAATGTTCTTTGCCATGGTAGGTAATCCTCCAAAAGAAATGTGACTCGCGTCGCCGCTTCCGAGTCCTATGCGGCGGACGCGTTCAAAGACGAATCAGAGATTCTGACGAGACTAGGCCTCGACGACGGCGTAGATGTCGTCGGCGCGCATCAGCAGATACTTCTCGCCGTCGACCTTGACCTCGTTGCCACCAAACTTACCGTAGATGACAACGTCGCCGACCTGAACGTCCATGGGGATGCGCTCGCCTTTGTCGTTGACCTTACCGGCGCCAACGGCAACGATGGTGCCGCGCTGCGGCTTCTCCTGAGCGTTGCTGGCGATGTACAGACCAGAAGCGGTCTTCTGCTCGGCCTCGTCGGGCTTGACCAGGACGCGATCTGCAAGCGGCTTCAAAGACGACATGCTTGTTTCCTCCTTTGCGGGCCGCGCGGTCATGCCGCGCGGGTTAACCCTTTTTGTTTGCGTACGCGTTGAATGGTACCCACGAATGGCGGGTTATACAACACGGAGTCAAAAAATCTTATTTTTTGGCACTTAGATTTTCTGAATGCCGGGGGATAACTTGTGCGCGGCTCCCGTGTGGCGCCGGGGGGCGGGATATAAGGTTTCCTGCTCGGGCAGTCCTGCTCGCACGAAGGCCACATTAAGTGGCCTTCGGCTCGTGCGGAACTCGCGATAAACCTTATATCCCGCCCCCCGGCGCCACACGGGAGCTGAGTCAACGTTATCGGGCCCGGCATTCGAAAAAGTCAGTGCAGCAAAATGGCGATGCGGACAGGAACGCAGGCATGGTTTTCGCCGCACGCACGGGTCCCCCGGGGAGCACCGTGCATTTTTGGGAGTATTCAGCAGACCAGGACGGCTGCATACGTGCCGGACACACCATAATGGTCCCAAGGACGCCTTCGGCCGGCGATTTTGGTCGGCGGGCAAACCCCGTCAGGACAGAAAGGCATGCCTCGCGCCGCACCGGAGCACAAAATGACGTCATTCTCTGCAACGTTACTCAGCCGCAGCGGCACAGGCAGAGCTCGCGGTGCTGAATACTCCGTTTTTTGCACGGCGCGGGCGGGGGTACATCAGGATCAGAAAGGACATCCCAGCCTTTTTATGCAATTCGTAATGGAAAGTATGCAAAACACCTAGAGATAGCATTGCTGCTGTCCAAATTGAGCGCGCGGGGAAGCGGCGCCTCCGCCCCGCGCCCAGATCAAGCAGGGCGGGGACGCTCCTAACGAACCCCCATTGGCAAACAAACGCGGCTCGAGCGCCATCCCAAAATAAGCTGCCCAAGCCGCGTTTAACGGTAAGACATGAATACTTAGCGCTCGTAGATTAGGTTGCCTGCCAGGTAGGTGGCCTGAACTTTGGTGTCCTGGAGCTCTTGGGGGTCAACAGTGAGTGGGTTTTGGTCCAGGACTACCAGGTCGGCGTATTTGCCGGGTTCCAGGCTGCCGAGGTTTTGCTCGTCGCCCGCTGCATAGGCGCTGCCCAGGGTGTAGTTGCGCAGAGCCGTTGCCGCATCGATACGCTCACTCGGCAGCCAGCCGCCCTCGGGCCAGTGGCTTTTGGGGTCTTGGCGCGTGATAGCCGTGTAGAGCACGTTCATGCTAGTAACAGGCGTGATAGGGCTGTCGGTACCGAAGGCTTGGCGAATGCCGCGCTGTTTATAGGTCGCAAACGGCCACATGATGCGGCTGCGCTCCAAGCCCAGGTCGCGCTCCGGACCACCCGGGTCGAGCGTGATATGGCAGGGCTGGCTCGAGGCGACCACGTTGAGCTTGCGCAGGCGGTCGATGTCCTCGGGCAGGAGGTTCTCCAGATGCTCGAGTGTGTTATGGCCGTGCTGGGGCAGGCCGTACAGATCGGCCGCTTCCTCGAAGATATCCAGCGCGGCATGGATGGCACCGTCGCCGATGACGTGGATGCGCACGGTGTGCCCGCGCTCCGCAGCCGCCAGAACCAGCTTACGCATGCGCTCGGCAGGAACTGTCAGACGGCCCTGGTCGCCCGGGAAGCGCGGATTGGTATAGGGCTCGGTGAGATATGCCGTGTGTTCGCTCGAGACGCCGTCGAAGAACTGCTTAAAACCAGGCGCCGAGAGCAGCGCGTTGTTCGCGTAGCGGGTCTGCAGTTCTCCTAAGCGCGATTGGTCATCCAGCAACGTGGGGAACAGATGAGCTCGAATGCCCAGCTTGTCGGCTGCCTGTAGCTTGTCGTAGACATCGTCGCGGATAAAATCGCAGCCCGGCATGGGCATGAGCGACATGTCGCAGATCGAGGTGATGCCCTGCTCGGCCATACGCCTCATTTGATCGGCGTAAGCGCTTGCAATGCGATCCTCCCCCAGCCACTCAAGGCAGCGCGGAAGCAGCTGCATAGCGGCCGCCTCGTGAGCGATACCCGTGAGCTCGCCGTTTGCATCCTTGTCGTAGCTACCGCCCGCCGGAGGCTCGCTGTCGCGCGTGACGCCGAGCGCCTCGAGTGCGCGGCTGTTGAGCCACAGCGTGTGCCCGTCGCCCGAATACATAACACAGGGGCGATCGGGGAATGCCGCATCGAGCGACGCCTTGGTAGGATGCTCGGGCGGGTCCCAACGGTAGTCGCGCCAGCCCTGAGTCACAACCCAAGCGTCGTCGGGCAGGTCCTGGGAAAACTCGAGCGCGTGTTGCACCAGCGCCGCCTCGGACGTGCCCATATCCATGAGCATGTACGGCGAGGAGCCAACCGAGGTATGGAAGAAGTGCAGGTGCGCGTCATGGAAGCCGGGGCAGACAAACTGCTCGCCGTAGTCGATAACCGACGTGGCGGCAGGAGCGGCGGCAATCACGTCATCGGGCTTGCCGACTGCGACGATACGGTCGCCTGCGATGGCAATCGCCAGCTCGCGGGCAGTATCGATGCCGTCTTGCGCGGTAAAGACGTTCTTGGAGCGGATAATCCGATCGATATGTTGCATGGGCATCCCCATCTCTGGCAGGAAATTCAACACCCCCGAGTGTACTCCCCCGCCCTTGTAACAAAACCCCAAGCGGCAAACGGCAACTTTACCAGCCCTAGCGGCAGGTGGCATACTGGAGAGAGCCTGTACGATTTTGCGATCGAGCCAGCAAGGAGCAAATCGACCATGATGAAGACCAAGGCACAGCAGATTATGGCGGCAACCGAGGTTCGCGCGGCAAACGACGTCACCGCGGCTATCCAGGATATCGCCGCCGAGTTTGAGCCCTACATCATTAAGCAGCGACGCCACTTCCATAAGCACCCGGAGTTGAGCCTTGCCGAGGAGCGCACGACTTCCGACATCGCCAACCAGCTCGACGCCATGAATATCCCCTACGAGCGTCCCCTTAAGACGGGTCTGGTGGCGACCCTTCGCGGCACCGCGCCCGACGCCTACCGCGAGGACGGCACGCCGCGCCGCCGCATCCTACTGCGCGCCGACATCGACGCCCTGCCCGTCACCGAGCAGACCGGCGAGGATTTCGCCAGCGTCAACGAGGGTTGCATGCACGCCTGCGGCCACGACTGCCACATCGCCATGATGCTCGGCACGCTGCAGATCCTGCGCCATATGACCGACGACATCCACGGCGAAGTCCGCATCGTCTTCCAGCCCAGTGAGGAAAACGGCCAGGGCGCCAAACTCATGATCGGCACGGGCGTGCTCGACGGCGTCGATGGCGCCTACGCCGCGCACATCTGGAGTGAGGTCGACGCCGGCACTGTGAGCTGCGAGCCCGGACCGCGCATGGCCAATACCGACTGGTTCCGCATCGACGTCCGCGGCACCTCGTGCCACGGCGCCATGCCCCAGCGCGGTCACGACGCCGTTATGGTTGCCGCCGAGATCGTCAACGCTCTGCAGACCATCGTTTCGCGCGAGATCAGTCCCTACGAGCCGGCCGTCATTACCGTCGGCGAGCTGCACGGCGGAACCGCGCGCAACGTTATCGCCGGCACGGCCTACCTCGCCGGCACGGTGCGCACCTACGGCGATTCGACCCACGAGGAAATGCCGGAGCTTATGCGTCGCATCGTGGAACATACCGCGGCCGCCTTGGGCGCCGAGGCAGAGCTCACCGACTACACCATCGCCAATTATAAGGTCGAAAACGATGCCGCCTCGAGCGAGCGCTGCCGCCAGGCAGTAATCAAATGCCTGGGCCCCACCGGCCAAGGCCATTATCGCGGCACACTCTCGGGTGAGGATTTTTCGGAGTACCTGCGCCGCGTACCGGGCGTGCTCGCCTTTGTAGGTACGCGCAACCCCAAGATTGGCGCCACGTACGCCCAGCATTCCTGCTTTTACAAGATTGACGAGACCGTGCTGGCAAAGGGCTCCATGGTAGCCGCCCAGTATGCTATCGACTTTTTGGCCGAGCCCACGCAAGAGGAGCTCGACGGCCCCGCGATTACTGCGGTCGCCGAAACCAACCCCGACCTGGCCGCCAAGTTGCGCTCTGCCAAGGCAACGACCGCCGAGGCTCGCGACGCCATCCATGACGCCCGCACGGCACGCCATGCCGCGATCAAGGGCATCCACGATGCGCGTGCCGCCGCTCGCCGCGAGGAGAAGCGCGGCGAGTAGTCGATTCGCGGCCATCTCGCAGTCATAGCCACATCGCGATATCAAAGCGGAGGCGGACGTTTCGACACGTCCGCCCCCGCTCATTTGTCAAGCTCTATTTCTACCGTTTCTACCCCGTCCCCAAATGGCAGGCGGCAGGGCTACTCGTCCTGCGGGTCCTCGTCGGAGCTTGGTGCAGGCTCGGGCTCGGGCTCGGGCTCGGGCTCGGGCTCCGGTTCCGGCATGGGCTCGGGCTCCGGTTCCGGCATGGGCTCGGGCTC
>JAIIUG010000102.1:0-6437 GCA_022739635.1 Collinsella sp.
TTAAAATAGCGAAGGATGAACGCGTTGAGGTTGATGCTAAGAAGCGTCTCGTCCATATCGAAAACGACTGCTTTGAGCACGCGGGCACCTTTCTCGAAAAATCGTTCCAGAATCGTTGGCTCCGAATACTTTACTCCAAAGCCGTATGCCCAACTGCTTATCGTCAGCTTGTGGAGACAGTCGTTCACAAGATTGCGAAAAAGTCTCCATACGAGTAAAAAATGGCAGTTCACGCTTGAAATCGAAGTGATTTCCCCGTAACCTATACGAACGTGATTGCATAAGCGTCACATTAGTATCTGTCGGCTCCCGAGTGTTCCTAAACGTTGTGTGCTTGTCGCACCCTTCTGTAGGTCCTAGCAATCGGGGCCCCGTAGTTCGAAAGGGGTCCACCTTTGAGTGAGATTCAGAACTCGTCCATTTTCTCTCTTGACGATGTCAACGAGGAGGAGATGAACAACCTCATCGACGGTACGATTACCGACTTTGATGAGGGCGATCTCGTTAACGGCACTGTCGTTAAGATCGAGCATGACGAGGTGCTCGTTGACATCGGATTCAAGTCCGAGGGCGTTATCCCGGTCCGCGAGCTGTCCATCCGCAAGGACGCTAACCCTGCAGACATCGTTGCACTCGGTGATCCCATCGAGGCCCTGGTTCTCCAGAAGGAGGACAAGGACGGTCGTCTGGTCCTGTCCAAGAAGCGTGCCGAGTACGAGCGTGCTTGGAACCGCATCGAGGAGAAGTTCAACTCCGGCGAGAACGTCGAGGGCGAGGTTATCGAGGTTGTCAAGGGCGGCCTGATCCTCGACATCGGCCTGCGTGGCTTCCTGCCCGCTTCCCTCGTCGACCTCCGTCGTGTCAAGGACCTCACCTCCTACATGGGCACCCGCATCGAGGCCCGCGTCATCGAGATGGACCGCAACCGCAACAACGTTGTCCTCTCCCGTCGTGTCGTGCTTGAGGAGTCCCGTAAGGCCGAGCGCTCCGAGATCCTGTCCAAGCTCAAGTCTGGCATGCGTCTCCAGGGCACCGTTTCCTCCATCGTCGACTTCGGCGCCTTCGTCGACCTCGGCGGTATCGACGGCCTCATCCACATCTCCGAGCTCTCCTGGAACCACGTCAACCATCCTTCCGAGGTTGTCAAGGTCGGCCAGGAGGTCGAGGTCGAGGTTCTCGACGTCGATCTCAACCGTGAGCGCATCTCCCTGGGTCTCAAGCAGACCACCGAGGATCCGTGGCGCGCACTGGTCAAGAAGTACCCCGTCGGCGCTATCGTCGAGGGTACTGTGACCAAGCTTGTCCCGTTCGGCGCTTTCGTCGACCTGGGCGAGGGCATCGAGGGCCTGGTGCACATCTCCGAGATGGCCAACAAGCACGTCGATCAGCCTTCTCAGGTCACCCACGTGGGCGACAAGGTTCAGGTCAAGGTCATGGAGATCGACCTCGACCGTCGTCGTATCTCCCTGTCCATGAAGTCTGCTGCTGAGACTCTGGGCGTCGAGATTGAGGTTACCCCGCTGCCTTCCGAGAAGAAGGACGAGGAGACCGACGCCGAGTAAATCGGTTTGACGATCACTTGTTTTAAGGGATCCGTCCGTAATGGACGGGTCCCTTTTTGCATTTGCAGCTGTGGTGCACGATGATGCCGGGCTATCTGTTTGCTATTTGGTTGTCGGTGCATAAAATATGCCGACATCCCGCCTCGGGGAGGAGGCGGGAACGCACCGAGTAGACGGAGGGGTGCGGAGCGCGGTCGCGTCTCGACTGACGACGTTGCCCATCGACAGGACCATTGTAGCGCATGGCGGTTCTTGGTTTATCGTGTCGAGCGTTTGCGTTGTGCCATTGCCTGCGGTAACGGTGTGCTACACTCTTGCACTGCTGAGTGGGCCAGACGGTCGCGCGATGTGCTGCTTGCAGTACGCGTGAGGAAAGTCCGGGCTCCAGAGGGCGGGATGCCGGCTAACGGCCGGGCGGAGTGATCCGACGGAAAGCGCCGCAGAAAAGAAGACTCCCACCTGCGCCGCAAGGCGTAAAGGGAAAAGCTGAAACGGTGGTGTAAGAGACCACCAGCGTCGTGGCAACACGGCGGCTTGGCAAGCCCCATCCGGAGCAAGCGCGAATAGGAACGCTATGGGCCGGCCCGGTCCGCGTTCGGGTAGCGTGCGTGGAGCTGCACGGTAACGTGCAGACAAGATAAATGACCGTTCACGACAGAACCCGGCTTATAGGCCCACTCAGCACTTTGTTGACGCTGCGAACCCGTCAGCGCGGCAATTTGCCTTTCAAGCCTTCGGGCATGACCAAAAGGTCAATGCCCTCGGCTTTCAAGGCACCTTGCTCGCGCTGGCGGGTTCTCGCTTTCGTTGACGGAATCATCGGCATTTCCGTTCTTGTTAGCGAGGGTACCAGTGCTGCCTTTGCCGTATTATTGAGGCTGTTTGTTGCTTTGCTTTTGTTTGAGGGGCTTTGTTGGACGGCTATTTTACTTTGCAATCGAATATTGAGGCTACGGGTGAGTTTGTCGACCGCAAGAGTCGGTTTATTGCCCAGCTGGTCCATATTGAGTCCGAGGACGAGGCAAACACCTTTATCGAGATGGTTCGCAAGCGTCATTACGACGCTCGGCACAATGTCCCCGCGTGGATTTTGGTCGATGGACGCGAGCGCCAGAGCGATGATGGCGAGCCGAGCCGCACGAGCGGAATGCCGACGCTCGAGGTGCTGCGCGGTGCGGGACTTAAAAACGTATGCTGTGTTGTGACGCGTTATTTTGGTGGCACGCTGTTGGGGCCCGGTGGCTTGGTACGCGCCTATACCGCGGCGACACAGGCGGCGGTGGCCGCGGCTCAGGAGGCTGGGCAGATCGTTGAGATGACGAGTGTCGTGCCGGTTGACGTGCATGTGGCCTATCCACAGTATGAGCAGGTGCTTCGTTTGGCGCAGGATTCGGGTGCCAAGGTTTCGGATACCGATTACGCGGATGCCGTGACACTTCACTTGGTGTTTAAGGCGGGGGAGCAGGAGCTGTTTTGCGCCAAGATGCGCGAGCTTATGGCGGGGCGCGAGGAGATCGAGGTCGGCGCTCCCGAATTTGCTGAGTTCTAACGGCGACGGCCGGCGTGCTTTTGGATGAATCTCAAGCGCGCCGGCCGTCGTTTTCTGTTGCTATCGTTTACTCGGCGAGCTGCTTTAGCATATCGCAGGCGATTTCGACGGCATCGTCGATGCAGCCGGGACAGCTGCGGAGCGGACCCTTGTCCGATCCGACGCCCTTGAGCGTGCCACAGACGGTCGTCGTGTTCTTCTCGCCAAAGCGCTTGGCAATCTCGCGCGACAGCTTGTAGGTCTGGCCCTTGGTCTTGGGGTTTTCCATACCGTCGCTCATCACAAAGCCCATGATGGCCACGGCGCCCGAGATGGCGCCGCAGGTCTCGGTCATGCCGCCCATGCCGGCGCCAAAGCCCTCGGTGAGGGTAAAGGCGATCTGGGGGTCGAGCCCCACAGCGGGCGCGAGCGTGCAAGCGACAGCCTGGGCGCAGTTAAAGCCGCGGGCGTGGTACTCGGCAGCCTGAGCCTGACAGGCGGCAGTGTTGAGCTGGGTGGTATCGATCTGCTTCATCGTTGTCTCCTTGTTCATGGTGTACCCGCCTATGGTACCCTTGCCGGCGCATTCGCTTATCGAGACCGCAGTGCATATCTCATTGTTTTTCGCCATCGAACACTTTCTTAAGATTTGGGACAAATAAACCTGATTAATTTGTCCCATAACCTATCGGCGGGATGGGTTGAGAGGGGTACGGGGTAGCGGTATCGTGAACCGGATAAAAACAAAACCCAAGTAAGGGAGTTGGATATGTGCGAGCAGACTATCGGTACCACGTGCGTTCAGGGCGGCTATCATCCGGGCGATGCGGAGCCGCGCCAGGTGCCCATCTACCAGTCCACCACGTGGAAGTATGACACGTCCGAGCACATGGGCAAGCTGTTCGACCTGGAGGAGTCGGGCTACTTCTACAGCCGTCTGCAGAATCCCACGTGTGACCTGGTTGCTGCCAAGATTTGCGAGATGGAGGGCGGTACCGCAGCGATGCTCACGAGCTCGGGCATGGCTGCGAACTTCCTCGCGATCTTTAACGTGGCCGGTGCCGGTGATCACGTGGTCGCGAGCTCTGCTATCTACGGCGGTACGTATAACCTGCTCGCCCACACCATGGGCCGCATGGGCGTGACTTGCACGTTCGTCGCACCCGACTGCACCGATGAGGAGCTGGAGGCCGCTTTCCAGCCCAACACCAAGCTCGTCTTTGGCGAGACCATCGCCAATCCTGCGCTGGCCGTGCTCGACATTGAGCGCTTTGCCAAGGCAGCGCACGACCACGGCGTGCCGCTGATGGTCGACAATACCTTCCCGACGCCCGTGATGTGCCGTCCCTTTGAGTGGGGTGCCGATATTGTCACCCACTCCACCACCAAGTACATGGATGGTCACGCGTCCTACCTGGGCGGCGTGATTGTCGATCACGGTCAGTTTGACTGGATGGCCCATGCGGACAAGTTCCCGGGTCTCACCACGCCCGACGAGAGCTATCACGGCGTGACCTATGCCGAGAAGTTCGGCCGTGAGGGCGCCTTTATTACCAAGGCTACCGCGCAGCTCATGCGCGACCTTGGCCCCATGCAGAACCCGCAGGCGGCGTTCTTCCTGAACAGCTCGCTCGAGAGCCTGCACGTGCGTATGCCGCGTCATTGCGAGAACGGACTGGCGGTCGCCAAGTTCCTGCAGAGCCACCCCAAGGTGCGCTTTGTGAGCTATCCGGGCCTGGAAGGCGACAAATACTACGATATGGCTCAGAAGTACATGCCCAACGGTACGTGCGGCGTTGTGAGCTTTGGCTTTACCGGTGGTCGTGCGGCTGCCGAGACTTTTATGAAGAGCCTCAAGCTCGCTCAGATTGCCACCCACGTGGCCGATGCCCGAACCTGCTGCCTGCACCCGGCAAACGCTACCCATCGCCAGATGAACGACGAGGAGCTCATCGCCTGCGGCATCTCCGCCGACATGGTGCGCCTGTCGTGCGGCCTTGAGGACACGGCCGATCTGATTGCCGACCTTGAACAGGCGCTCGCGCAGTGCTAGGCTAGCGTGCGTGCGAGGCGTGGGACGGCTTTTCGGCTGACGACGTCCTCATAGTTCCGATTCCGTAGGCGGGACCCCGATCGTGACCGTTTGTAGGCGATTGGGGTCCCGTTTTTGCGTTCCACGATAGAAAGGATATATATGGAGAAAACTGCCGAGCAGCTGCGCCGCGAACACATTGCCCTGGAGGGCGACACCCACGGTAAGAATAAATGGGCGATTCTGTTCACCGTGCTCGTCATGACCTTTATGGCGTGTCTGGATGCGAGCATCGTGACGGTGGCGTTTCCGGTGATGCAAAAGGAGCTGGGTGTGGGTCTCGACCGCATTCAGCTCGTGAGCTCGGCGTATCTGCTCGCGACGTGCGTCGCCATGCTGCCGTTTGGCCGCTTGGGCGATGTGCGCGGCAAGGTGAATGTGTTCCAGCTTGGTGTGATCGTCTTTACGGGTGGCTCGCTGCTTTGCGGGCTTTCGGCTTCGCTCGAGGTGCTTATCTTGGCGCGTATCGTGCAGGGCATTGGCTGTGCCGCCGCGATGGCCAACAATATGGGCATCATCACCGAGTCGTTTCCGGCGCGTGAGCGCGGTCGTGCCATGGGCATTCTGGCGACCTTTGTGGCTCTTGGCATGATGTGCGGCCCCGTGCTCGGCGGCGTACTCGTGGCAAGTTTTCCCTGGGAGAGCATCTTCCTTATCAATCTGCCCATTGGCGTAATCTCGTTTATCGTGGGACTCTATACGCTGCCGCATGTGAAGCCGGAGGCTGGCGAACGCCCTATGCCGTTGACAGAGGCGGCGCGTCGCTGCTTTGCGAGCTCGGCTTTCACGATTAACCTGGCTTGCATGCTTATCGTATTCGTGGGTATCGGTGCCTCCGAGTTTGTGCTGCCGTTCTACTTTCAGGATGCCCACGGCTTTAGCTCCGATATCTCCGGCCTGTTGTTTTTGGCGATGCCGGTCGTGAATGCCTTTGTGGGCCCGCTTTCGGGCTCGGTGTCCGACCGTGTTGGTTGTGAAGCGCCCACGGCCGTTGGCCTGGGCGTGTACGTGTGCGGTCTCTTTGCGGTGAGCACGCTTGACGAGCACTCTTCCATCTTGATGATTGTGTGCTGCGTCGCGTTTATGTCGTGCGGCACGTCGATCTTCCAGAGTCCCAATAATTCGCTGTATATGGGTTCGGCTCCGCGTGAGGCGCTTGGCTTTGCGGGCAGCTTGAGCAGCTTGGCGCGCTATGCGGGCATAGCGCTGGGTATTACGGCGGCGTCGCGCATCCTGTATGGACAGACGAGCGCGG
>JAIIUG010000103.1:0-6411 GCA_022739635.1 Collinsella sp.
CTTTTGCAGCGCAACCATGCGGGCGAATTCTCCACCTGCCGCCTTGAGCTGCGCCGGAGTGCCCTGCTCGGCAACCACACCATCCTTGAGTACAACGATCTTATCGGCATTTTCTACCGTGCGCATACGGTGGGCGATCACGATAACTGTCTTTCCTGCGAGCAGGCGGGAGAGCGCCTGCTGCACCACGGTCTCGTTCTCCACATCCAAACTCGCCGTCGCCTCGTCCAGCAACACAATCGGCGCATCTTTGAGCAGCGCGCGGGCGATGGAGATGCGCTGGCGCTCGCCGCCGGACAGCTTGGAGCCGTTCTCGCCGATCATGGTGTCATAGCCCTGCGGCATGCGGCTCACAAACTCGTCGCAGTTGGCGGCACGCGCGGCAGCAAGCACTTCCTCATCGGTGGCATCGCGACGACCAAGACGGATGTTTCCCATCACCGTGTCGTCAAAGAGCAGCACGTCTTGGAACACAATGGCGTAGTCGCGCAGCAGTACCTCGGGATCAACGCTCGCAACATCCACGCCACCCACGGTGACCGTGCCTTCGGTGGCATCCCAAAAACGCGCGGCCAGGCGGCTCACCGTAGACTTACCGGAACCCGAAGGACCGACCAGCGCCGTAACTTCGCCTTCCTTGGCGGTAAAGCTCACATCGGTAAGAACTTTCTCGCCGGCGCGGCCGTCCTCGCCCGCACCATAGCCAAATGCCACATGATCAAACACCACGTCATGACCTACGGGCTCAAACTGCTCGCTGCCCCGCGCCACGGGCTCTTCCATGATGGAGCGCATGCGCTTGGCCGACGACTCGGCGACAAACAGCTCCGACACGAGCATAAGGGCCTGATCAAACGGCGCGTAGATACGGCTCACCATAAGCAGGAAGGCAAACATCACCAAAAAGTCGACCTGCCCGGAGGCGACCATCGTGGCGCCCGTGACCAGCGTGGTGGCAATGCCCAGACGCAGAATGGAGAAGGCGGAGTTGACCAGAAGCCCGTTGACGAGCTCGCCCTTGGTGGTCTCGCGCTCCTCGACATCGATCACGGCGTTGAGCCCCTCAAGATAATGGGCCTCCTGGTTGGTGGCGCGGATTTCGCGCACGCAGTCGAGCGTCTCCTGGATCGCCTCGGTGACCTTGACCTTCTCGGCGCGCACGCGGTCGAACACCGGGGTCATGGGGCCGCGTGTTAGATACAGCACGGCAAAGGCCACGGGAATGCTCCAAAACGCCGCGATCGCCAGCTGCCAGCAAAAGAACAGCGACGACACGAACACGATGGCACTTGCGATGATGGCGCCCCAGAGTTCTCCCAGCACATGGCTGTAGGCATGCTCCATAGTCTGAACGTCACCCATGATGGTCTCGGTTAAATCGGCCAGATCACGACGACCAAAAAACGACAGCGGCAGTTTGCGCAAGCGCTCGGCGATCTCCATACGCTGCTTGCCGCACTCCTCGTAAAAGATGCAGTAGGTGTAGTAATACTGTTGCCAGTTAGAGGCAAAGAGCAACACGAAAAAGACCAGGAGGCCGCCCACGATCGGCAGGGCATCCGGCAGGTCAGCCCCGCTGGCGAGATGCTCGACAAAGCCGGCCATAACCAGGAATAAAAAGCCCATGCCGGCCATGGTAATAAGATTGGTGAGCGCGGTCCAGAAGACACCGCGTTTTACGCCGGCGATGCCTTTATCGGATAGGAAATACTTCTTTTGGAATGAGGCGAACATTTAGGCCTCGCCTCCTTTCGCGACGGCGGCATCCGCGGTCGTAGCAGTGATTTTCCAGCTCGCGGCCTGTTCGTATTCGGCCCACATCTTGGCATATAGACCCTCTTGGGACAGCAGTTCGGCATGGGTGCCCGACTCCTGCACGCTGCCCTGGTTGAGCACCACGATTTGGTCTGCGCCCACTACAGTCGAGAGTCGGTGCGCAATCATAATGACCGTGCGACCCGTCGCCAGCTTGCTAAAGGCGCGCTGGATGAGCGCCTCGTTCTCGGGGTCGGCAAACGCCGTGGCCTCATCGAGCACCACGATAGGCGCGTCTTTAAGGATCGCGCGGGCGAGTGCCACGCGCTGGACCTCGCCACCCGAAAGATATGCTCCGCCGGCGCCGAGCATGGTGTTGATGCCCTGTGGGAGCTTGGCCACAATGTCGTCGCACTGAGCTGCGGAGAGGGCCGCACGCACTTCGTCGTCAGTGGCCGTAGGCTTGGAGGCGCGCACGTTATCGGCAAGTGTTTGCCGGAACAGCTGGTTGGTCTGGAACACGAAGGCGACCTGGTCCATAAGCTCGTTCGGATCCATATCGCGAACGTCCACACCGCCTACGAGCACTCGACCCGAGGAAACATCCCAAAAACGCGGGATCAGGCTTGCACAGGTTGACTTGCCGCCTCCCGAAGGACCCACAAGCGCGAGGGTACTACCCGCGGAAACGCTAAAACTCGCATGGTTGACGGCAGGCGCCTCGGCGCCCTCGTAGGTAAAGCTCACATCCTCAAATCGCACGTCGCTGCTGGCAGGGTACTTGGGTTGAGCGGGCACGGAGAGCTGCTTGGAATCCATGACGCTTCGGATGCGAGCCAGCGAATCGGCACTCATCTGAGACGCCTCGCCCACAAACATGAGCTTGGTCATGGCCGTCGGCACCACGGCCGAAAATATCGCGTAAAACGTGAAGTTGGCCATAAAATGCGCGAAGTCCGTCTCGCCCGGCGCCAACAGCAACGCCACGGGCAATAGGAATGCCACAAGACCATTGAGCGCGGTAAGGTTGAGTACCTGCGGACCTCGACAGAACGTGCCCGAATAGTTTTGCGCCATGTCGGCGTATTCGGCGATCGCGTCGTGGAACGCCTTAAAGGAATAGACCGTCTGCTGAAACACCTTGACCACGGGAATGCCGCGTACGTATTCGGTACCGGTCTTGTTCATCTTGACCAGCGCGCCCATGTAGGCCTTCATAAACTCGCCGCCCTTGCCGCCCATCATGGTAGCCATGGCGCCAAGCGAAACGACGACCGAGATAAGGCACGCCGCGCCCAAACGCCAATCGAGGGCGAAAAGCAGCACGAGCAGACCTGCAACCATGGCGGTGGCGCCGGCGATATCGGGTAGCATGTGTGCGAGCAGCGTCTCGGTTGAGGCGGCGCATCCGTCTACGATACGGCGCAGCTCACCGGTGGCATGCGTGTCAAAGTAGCCGAGCGGCAGCTTAAGCAGATGCTCGCTCGTAGCCTTGCGGATATTGGACGCGCAGCGAAACGCGGATAGGTGCGTACACATGAGTCCCACGAAATAAACCACAATGCTCGCCAGGGCAAAGCCCACAGCCCACCAACCATACATCGCGATGTCGGTGGCCTCGCTCCAGTTAGGCGCCACGGCGATAAGGTCTCGCGCAACAAACCAGATACACACGTACGGGCCAAAGCTCAGCAGCTGCGAGAGCGCCGAGAGAGCCATGCCCAAATATGTTAGGAATTTACGGTCGCCGGCATATGCAAGCAGCTCGCCGATGCCGCCGCCTTCCCTTTTTGATCCCTTTGCCATGAGATTCCTTTCTAACGGCTTGAGAGTTAACCGTTAGAAACTTATCATTGGCGTGTTAGCCGAGGCACACAATCGAGCCAGGCGTGGACGTTTCCGCAAAGGAAGGGGACGCTTTTGAAAATGCGGCGGGCAGCAACCGATATAACCGAGCTCTACGCACCGCAATTTGAGCAGTTTGGCCTGCAGCTTTCCGGCAAGGGCGCCGTCTTTACCGGTGAGGTGGCAAACGATCGGGCGCACGGACGCGCATGGATCATGCCCCTTTCCCCCACCTGCATCGTCATGGAGCATTTCATTACCCCGATGCACAACATGCACCTAGCCGAATACACGCCCGAACCGTACGCGTGCGTGAGCGAGGTCAGCGCGCCCACGCTCATATGCATGCCCAAGGCTGGCATAACGCCTGCGAACCTTAAGCCACTGCGCGGGCCGTGGCCGAACAGCGCGGTGTGCAGCTTTATCCAAGATAGCTGCGGCGAGGAGCTAAGTCCGCTGTTTGCAGGGCAGCTTTATCACTCGCGCTCGGTGCTCTTTTTGCCTGGATTTTTTGACGAACTGGAGCACCGCTATCCCACCGAGTTCGCGGGAATCTTCGAGGCGTTTGCCGAGCCATGGCACGAGGAGGCGACGTCTGCCATCTGCCACACGCTGCGTCGGATTAACGAGGAACGCGCCCGTACCGTAGGCGGACACGTCTATATGCAAGGCATCGTGGAGACCATGGTCGCGGAGCTCGCCTGTTCGCGCGCGGCCCACAAGCAGGCGCGGCAGGCGGCAGACACACGCGTCAGCATAACCATTGCCGAAGAAGCAACGGCAATGATTGAGCGCGCGCTCGACAAAGGCAGACGTGTGGGTATCAACGAGGTGGCCGAGAGGCTCTACACAAGCCGCTCCAAACTATGCGCCACCTTTAAGGCCCAAACTGGCGAGTCCCTGGGCGCCTACATTCGCAGACGCCGTATAGAGCGAGCACAGGACCTTTTGGCCGATAGCGCGCTCACGATAGCGCAGGTGGCAGAGCGTCTAGGCTACCCTCAGCAGGCCGCCTTCGCCCAAGCCTTCAAGCAACACACCGGCACCACCCCCACCGCCTGGCGCTCCCAACATATATAAAGAATGAAGGCGCCAACGGCGCCCTCATTCACCAAATTCAATCCAGCCCACCTGACCCGAACGGCCGAGTCGTCTGATCGTGGAAGCCCCGAGTCGCCGGGGTGTTTGCTCCAAATGAGTTCCGCATGCAAAGAAGGCCACTAAATGTGGCCTTCGTCTTGCATAGGACTGTTTGAAATTTGGAGGAAATACCCCGGCGACTCGGGGCTTCCCCGGCCTCGCAGCTACGAGAGCGACGCTCTCAGCAATTCGTTGAAGAGCTTCGGGTTGCCCTTGCCGCGGCTCGCCTTCATGCACTGGCCCACCAAAAAGCCGATGACCTTCTGGTTGCCGTCACGATACTGCTGCGCCTGCTCGGCACAGTTTGCCAGCACCTCGTCCACAATCGGCTGCAGCGCGCCGGCATCGCTCACCTGGCGCATACCGCGCTCGTCGACGATCTTGTTGGGGTCGTCGCTGGTCTGGGCCATGGCCTCAAAGACCTCGTGCGCCTGGTTGGAGCTAATGGCATCGGTCGCCAGCAGCTTGGCGAGTGCCGCCACCTGAGCCGGCGCGATGCCGGACTCGGCGAGCGACACGCCTGCGCCCTTAAGGTAGGCGATCATCTCGTTGACCAGCAGGTTTGCGACCGTCTGGGCCTCCTTGCCGGCCATACCGGCAGCGGCGGCCTCAAAGAAGTCGGCAAACTCAGGGTCGCCGGCAATCTGCTCGGCGTCAGCCGTCTTAATGCCAAAGTCGGCCTCAAAACGGACGCGCTTGGCATCGGGCAGCTCGGGAATCTCGCCACGGCAGCGGTCGATGAACTCGTCATCCAAATCGAACGGCGCCAGGTCGGGATCGGGGAACAGACGATAGTCGTCGGCCGTCTCCTTCACACGCATGACCACGGTGCGTTTGCGGCTGGGCTCCCAGTGGCGGGTCTCCTGATAGATGATGCCGCCCTCCTCGAGCACCTCGGCCTGGCGGCAAATCTCGTAGGCAAGGCCGTCGTGCAGGCTCTTAAACGAGTTGAGGTTCTTGAGCTCGGTCTTGGTGCCCAGCTTGGTCTCGCCACGGCGGCGCAGCGACACGTTGCCGTCGCAGCGCATGGAACCCTTCTCCATGGAGCAATCGGAAATGCCCAGCGTCACAAAGATGCGACGGAGCTTCTCCATAAACAGGCGCGCTTCCTCGGGCGTGCGCAGATCGGGCTCAGTCACGAGCTCAATCAAAGGCGTGCCGCAGCGGTTGTAGTCGACGAGCGACTCGGCCGCGGCGGTAATGCGGCCCTCGGCGCCGCCCACGTGAACCATCTTGGCGGCGTCCTCCTCCATGTGGATGCGCAGGATGCGGATGGGCACCGTGTAGGAACCGTCCTCGCGACGCTCGGGCATCTGCAGGTTGGACGCATCGTAGCTGGCCAGATGACCGGCGCGCTGATTGCCCTCGCGCATGGTCGACGTCATGGACGTGGACAGACCCTCGGCGTTGGCCGAGGCGCTCGCCAGGCTCTGGGCCTCGGCCTCGCCAAATGCGCAGTCGGGGCGCTCGGCGGCACCGCGACCGGTCACGTCCAGGTCCAGGTGACCGTACATGGCAAAGGCGACCGGACCCTGCGTGGTCTGAAAGTTCTTGGCCATGTCAGGATAAAAGTAGTGCTTGCGGTAGAACATCGAGTGGCGCTGGATCTCGCAGTTGGTGGCGAGACCGGCCTTGACGATGCTCTCGATGGCGCGCTTGTTGGGCACCGGC
>JAIIUG010000104.1:0-6410 GCA_022739635.1 Collinsella sp.
GCGTTCTTTGCCTTATCTTCTGCAGTCATATTGACCTCCTGCGATTGCGTTTTGGCTTTCTTCTACCCAGTTTTGGAATGGAGGGCGCATAGGTTTTGGAGTTGAGAATATGGAGCGGAAAGCGTGTCCCAGTTTGAGGCGGGATTCCGGAATGTGCTTTCCGCTTGGACCGCCGTTGGGAAAGCGCGTCCCACCCTGCGTTGCCGCGACGTTTTCCTAACGCCCGCGCCCTGCACAGAGTTCGATTCTCCGCGGGTTTGGGGTTCCGTTGATGCGGCGCATGGCCGGCTGAGATTCGATAACATCGCATCCATATTGGGCTGATAGTTTGCGCGGAGAATCCGCGTATTTGCTTCGCAAATACGCACCGGCTTCGGCCGGCTGCCGCCGCCCTCGCCCGCGGGCTACAAACGCTTCGCGTTTGCTTAACGCCCGCGCCCTGCATAGAGTTCGATTCTCCGCGGTGCGGACTAGAAATAAAAAGGCAGGTAGATACGAATATCTACCTGCCTGTTACTTATGGTGGAGGCGCGGAGAATCGAACTCCGGTCCACGAAAGCCCCCTGATTGGCATCTCCAAGCTCAGTCGCTGGTTTTATCTCGGACGCTTTGCGCGCAGCGACACGCTCGCGGCGTCCTAACCGGTTCGGTCTTAGCCTGCGCCATACCGATTACGTGCGCAGGAGCATTCCCCTAAAATGACGTCGCGCCGGTGTCGGGGAAATCACCGGGTTGACGCGCCGCTATAAACTAAGCAGCGAGAGCCATAGGCTCAAAAGAAGAGTTGTTGTCAATTCAATTTGACGGTACCCCTGTTTAACGAGGCGAGGAGACCTCGGCTTGCTTCCTCTCTCAGAGCTATCGTGTCGAAACCAGTCGCCCCCGAATGTCGGGAAAGTCTGGATGGCATTGGGCACGCAAGCACCCAACACCCGTCGACTTTTCAAGGAGCATGCGGGGCGAGCCCCGCTTGTGGAGTGTTATCTTACCACGTTCTGAAAGCGGACAGCTGTTCTATGCACGAGCTGTGAAGACCCCAATGTGCGCCGCACTTCGCACTTTTGCCACCGATCGCGTAACGTATATTTTCGCCAAGCAAAATTGACCCGTCGAAAGGACCGTTATGGATACCAAGCAGCAACTCGTCAATGCCCTAGCAGGCCTGGGCTCAACCATTACCGAAGCTATGGATGTCATCGAGGGCTTTGTCCCCTGCGGACATCCCGCCCTCGTGGTCACGGGCGCCCTCAACGCGCTCACCGACGGCGCCGATGAGGCCACACTCGCCGAGCACGTTGAAACCGTCCGCGGCTTCATCGACCACGTAAGCGAAAACCGCGGCGTCACCGCGCATCACGACATCGAGCTTGGCGAGCTCACGGGTGCAAAGGCCGAACTCTTTGCCGAAATCAGCGCTATAGCCAACCTCACCAAAACCGCTGGCGTCAAGAACACCCAGGTCAACGAATGGCTCTACCGCAGCCTCGCTGCCCTCAATCAATCCGATACCACAGCAGTAGACAAACTCGCCGAAGCCACTGCCATAAAAACGCAGCTTTAAGACTTAGTTCTCATTTCGAGCCATAATTGAAGAGCAAGCCAGATACAGCACATAGTCACATGAGAGATTTGAGAGATCCAGCTTGCTCTTCGACTAAAAATGATATCTGTCCAGGCTAATTAACGCTTTGCTTTTCGCACAATCCAACGTACCAGCCTAAATCCGAGCACGATAAGCGCAATTAGTATCGCAAGTAAGACGATTTCGGGACCGCGCACAAAACCACCGCCCTAGTATGCATAGGTGTGCAGAGTCGTTCCCTGCATTTCCGCGCCCAAGAACACATTTCCAGTATACAAGCCTGGTATAGACACATTCACGCGCTGTAGCGCTCGTGTACTATTCCAGGTAA
The DNA here is from genome assembly GCA_022739635.1 of Collinsella sp. GTDB lineage: Bacteria > Actinomycetota > Coriobacteriia > Coriobacteriales > Coriobacteriaceae > Collinsella. Next base: position 1,914 of record JAIIUG010000104.1, read on the forward strand.
AGGAATCAGATGCCGTTCCCAGGGGAACAGAATAATTCGAACCCCATGCACTCGTTATCTTATGATTGCCGATTTTAATGTAGAACTCCTGAAATATCACCGAGTTATAGTAAACCCTCCATGTGCCAGAGGCGTTTTGATAATAAGAATCCCACGCGTTACACGGCTCAATAGTCGGAATATATTCAATTCCAATTTTGCCTTCAGTTCCATCCGGCAAAATAACGGTATATTCCTGACTCGCACGATCTTTCAGTTGAAATGAAACACTCACTGGATATTCGCTATTGTCATTAGTCAGGAAATCATCCGCAAACCCTATTGAGGGCGTAAACAGCGATAGGGCAGCCACTAACAGTAGTAATGCAACAGGTAAAGATAGGCGCTTGTTCATAATGCTCGCTCCTAAAATAAATTCAGCTCCATCAACTAAGCATATCTAAGACGCTTATTGCCAAATATGGTTCCGAATCTTGATAGCATCATGAACCTCCACATTTTCCTTTTAGGATATCGCTTTATGTACCCGTACGCAAGCACTTTAACTTTGTTATTTGGGAGCCAGCCGGCGAAAGGATAGAAGTAAACTGTCCCTGGAAATTGCCGAGATAAACGCTTTGGTTAGAAGCACTTGGCCCCATCAATCCATTGGAGGCTTTCCCAACAAAGCACATCTCCGAAACATACTTCCGGCCATCTGACCCAAAATATCGTGTCGGCAGGACTGAGAAGGCCTCTAGAGGGGCGGCGCATTAAAAGAATAAGGCGGTCCATGGCAAAACAGCGTGCACCCCTTGGGGTGACGGAGCTCCAGGGGGTGCACATATAGATTTACGTTAGCGGGACACCCGCCCACCACGTTCGGCCAAAGCCAGAATCGGCATCATTTGGCGCGGGGTCTTTGCTGCAAGATCGGCATGTTCGAGCAGCTTTCGATCGTTTGTCACCAAGTAATCGACCTGCGCGCGCTTGCACGCGGCGAGCACCAGGTTGTCCTCGTAATCGCGATGGAGCGCTAAGTATTTGTCGGCCAGCCAAAGGTCCGACGCATCTGCACCCACGGCCGTGGCGTTTTCGGTCATATTCCGAACAAACGCCAGCGCAGCGTCGCCAATTGCACGGGCAGATGCCTCGCCGAGCGCTCCCCCGCTGGCAAGAACGCTACGCTTCAGCTCGTGTTGGACAACGTACAGTACGTCATTAGCGATATGCACCGGGAAGAACAGCGACGCCCCCGTCTCCGTCGCCTGCCCAATAAACGCACGCGCGGCAAGCGACTCGGCATGGTCGACGCAAAACGAATCAACCCATACGTTGGCATCCACCATTATTTTGAGGAAAGCCCCGCTCACAGGATCATCCCCTTTTGGCGATAGCGCTCATCCATTGCTTCGGAATAGATTGTGTCCCAATCGCGATCGTCGGATACGGGCGACGTAGCGATGCCCAGGTCCGCGTAAAGCTGATCCGCCGCCGCCCATGATGCGACGAACGGAGTATCGGGCGCGACGGCCTGCTTGCGGTCGTCGACGGCCGCAAGCACTTCCTCGCACTGCCCGCCACCCTGCGCGACCTTGGCCACCACCTTTTTGATGAGCTCGGGCAGTGACCCGCCCGAAAGCCGCAGCACCTCCTCGGCACGGTTCTTGACCTGGCGATCAACGCGAACATTCACCTGCGCCATACTGCTAACAGCACTCATCTCAACCCCACCTTCTACTTCTGCTAACCAAGCTAGCACAACTATATATTGCTGCTAGCACATGGTCAAACGCAAAAAGCCTGCATTCTGACGGCTGCAACACCGCCCAAATGCAGGCCAAAACTTAAGTAAAAGCGCTAGCGCAGATATGCCTTCGCGTTGCCCAAGCTATACGCAATCGTCGAACCGTTGTGCAGCAGCGACGATGTCTGCGGGGTAATCGTGCCGGTAATACCCAATGCCAACAGCGCCGAGTTGGTGAGCATCACCTTGGAATACGAACTCGTCAGACGGTCGATGAGACCCTGACTCATGCGGCGCAGGCGCACGATCGCGGCCAGATCCGTATCGGTCAGGATGATATCGGCGACTTCCTTGGCGATATCGCTTCCGCCACCCATGGCCAGGCCCACGTCGGCCAAACCGAGTGCCGGCGAATCGTTGACGCCGTCGCCCACCATGGCAACATGGCGCCCCTCGCTCTTAATGCGTTCCACATAGGCGTACTTGTCCTCGGGCAGCAGTTCGGCCTTAAACTCGTCGACACCCGCCTCGCGCGCAATGCGCTCGGCCGTGCGCTCGGAATCGCCCGTGAGCATAACGACATGCTTGACGCCCAGCGCATGCAGGTCGGCGATGGCCTCACGGACCCCAGGCTTGAGCGGATCTTCGATGCCGAGCACGCCGACGACCTTTCCATCGACCGCCAGATACAGCGGCGACAGGCCCTGCATCTGGGACTCAATGCGCTCCTTGATGTCGGATTCGAGCTGTGCGCCCTCGTCCTCAAATACAAAGTGCGCGGAACCGATGATGGCGCGACGTCCTTCAATGGACGAAGCGATGCCGTGCGCCACGATGTACTCGACAGCGGCATGGCGCTCGCGGTGCTCGAGCTCGCGCTCGCATGCCGCATTGACCACGGCGCGCGCCACCGGATGCGGGAAATGCTCCTCCAGGCAAGCGGAAAGGCGCAGGACCTCATCCTCGCTCCAGCCATCGGTGGTGAGTACGCAGGCAAGACGCGGCTGCGCCTCGGTGAGCGTGCCGGTCTTATCAAAGACAATGGTGTCGGCCTTGGCAAACGACTCAAAGTACTTCGCGCCCTTGACCATGACGCCCATCTTGGCAGCATCGCTCATAGCGGTCATGACGGCAACGGAACCCGTGAGCTTGAGTGCGCACGAGTAGTCGACCATCAGTGCCGCCGAGGTCTTGATGAGGCTGCGGGTAGTAAGCGCAACTAGGCCCGCGAGCAGGAAGTTCCACGGGACGATCTTGTTGGCAAGGTCCTCCATATGCGACTGGCCCTCGGACTTGAGCGAGTCGGCCGTCTGCACGAGCGAGACGATTGAGCGCAGTTTGGTTTGCGCCGTATTGGCGCGCACGCGCACCAAGATGCCGCCGTCTTCCACGACGGTACCGGCGAACACGTCGTCGCCCACGCTGCGCTCGACGGCCAGCGGCTCGCCGGTCAGGGTCGCCTGGTTGACCATAGCGCTCCCCTGCTCGACAACACCGTCGATGCAGATGGACATGCCGGTGCGCACGGCTACCAAGTCGCCGGGCTCAAGCTCGGTGGCGGCAACGCTTACCTCGGTGTCACCGACCACTTTTTGTGCCTTATCGGGCACGTCGAGCAGCGAGTTGATGAGCTCGTTTTCACTCATGGCGCGCGTGTAGTCCTCGAGCAGCTCGCCCACGTTGAGCAGGAACATTGTCTGACCCGCGGTGTCGACATCACGCTTGACGAACGAAATGCCGATGGCCGAAGCGTCGAGCACGGGAACGGTCAGACGCGGCTGCGCGAGCTCATGGAGGGCAGCGCGCAAAAATGCCATGTAACCGGCCACGACAAACACCGCACGCAGCGGCGTGGGCAAAAACCATCGGCGTGCATAGTGAGCGCCGACAAGTGTGGCAAGATCCATGACGAGCTTGTGCTTGCGCGGCTCGAGTTGCATCACGTAGCCCGACTTGGCATCGGCGATAGCTTGAGCATCGAGTGCGCCCAATGCGTCGAGCACGCTCGCGCGTCGCGGCTCGTCGTACTCCAGCGCCATCTGGCCAATGCGGCCATACACGCGCACCTTGCGCACGCCGTCGATGTCGCCACCAAGCTTAAGAAGCGCATCGAGATCGCTCTCTGGCACAGGACCCGCCAACTGGAGGCGGGTCCTGCCGGGGATCTCGCTGATAATCGAGAATCTCATAGTTTGTGCCTGGAAGCGCTACTCAGCTGCGTTGTCCGCGGCGGCCTCGCTCTGGGTGATGTAAGCAGCCTCGGCAACCATGTCGTCGACATTAGCCTTGGCCTGCTCGACCATGTCCTGGTAGCCGTTCTTGATGCGCATACCGCACGCAATACCCTGCACGCAGGCATTCTTGACCGGAGCGCTGGTAAGCAGCTTGATGCCGGCCGTACCAAGCAGAAAACCGCCACCAACAAGCAGGGTGTTAAACGTCGACTTCTTCATGTTGCTTCTCCCTTTTGCCGCATGGGGCGCGGCATGGTGCCTTAGCACCCGAGTTCATCAGTTAGCTCGAGCACGCTTTTGAAATACCTTAATTCTATCTAACTATCTAGGTCAGCCATGGCTAACCTTTTGAAAATTAACGATGCGGAGTAACCGACTGTCAATGTGACAAAGGGACTGTTCCTTTGCCCCTTCTTACAGCTGCCAGGCAGCCGCTTCCTTTTGCAGCGCAACCATGCGGGCGAATTCTCCACCTGCCGCCTTGAGCTGCGCCGGAGTGCCCTGCTCGGCAACCACACCATCCTTGAGTACAACGAT
>JAIIUG010000105.1:0-6319 GCA_022739635.1 Collinsella sp.
CGGTGATGACGTAGTTGATGGTCACCTCAGCAGCGGTACCGGCGGTCGTCGGCACGGCGATGGTGAACACGGCGTGGTTCTTGGTGGGAGCAACGCCCTCGAGGCTGCGGACGTCGGCGAACTCGGGGTTGTTGATGATGATGCCGATGGCCTTGGCGGTGTCCATGGAGGAGCCACCACCGATGGTCACGATAGCGTCAGCCTCGGCGGCCTTGAAGGCCTCGACGCCGTCCTTGACGTTCTGGATAGTGGGGTTGGGCTTGATCTCGGAGTAGAGGCTCCAAGCGATGCCGGCGGCGTCGAGCTCGTCGGTCACCTTAGCGGTAACGCCAAACTTAACCAGATCGGGGTCGGAGCAGACGAAGATCTTCTTGTAGCCGCGACGCTGGAGCTCACCGGGGATCTCCTTGATGGCGCCGGAACCATGATAAGAAATGGTGTTGAGAACGAAACGATTAGCCATTGATAGCCTCCCATCGTATGCGGGGCACCCATTACGCCCCACGCTATGAGTCCCATCCTAACGCTTTTGAAACGAAAAACACGTGAGAACGTCAAATTGTTAAAGCGTTTCAACAGAAGATGAAAAAATAATGCGGCAAAGGGACGGCCCCTCTGCCGCATTCGGTTACTTTCGACAGCCCTCTTTCCAAGCCTCGGCCGCAACCTTCCAGCGAAAACGCAAGTCGCGCTCGCGGTCGATGAACATGATGGCAAACGCGACAAACAGCAGCACGCTCGCCACGACGATGGCGTGCAGGCCTATGCGCTCAATACACCAGTTGCCCAGCACAGCGCCAAACACAAAGGTAAAGATCACGCCAAAGTACAGCAGGCCGTTTTCCAAAAAGCCGCGCTTGTGGGTGATGATGTAATCATCCACGTTTTGCAGCGCGTTGCGCAAGTTGCCGATGCACATGGTCGTGGCGATGCCGTGACCGTGGATCTTGCGGAAGCTCTCGACTTGCATACCGCAGGCAAACGAAGTGAGGCAGTTGGCGAGCAGGTTGAAATCGCCACCGGGAATAAAACTCACGCCCAGCAAGATGACGGCTTCAAAGAACACCGTCACCTGGCGCCAGTGAATCACACTGCCAAACCGCTCGTGAACCAGGTCGGCAAGCATAATGCCCACGGCAAACGACACCACGGGGAAGAAATAGCGTCCCGCCAGCGCCCAGTTGCCCTCCGAGATGCTTACACCCACGAGCAGGATGTTGCCCGTCTGCGCGTTGGCGAAAACATGGTCGCGCCCTATGTACGAATAGACGTCCATAAAGCCACCGGCGAGCGCCAAGATGATGCCCAGCTCAATAGACTCCGATATCTGTTTGGCACGTTGCATCGTCGTGCATCCTCCTTGTTGACGACCCTCTCGTGCGTTGGCGGAAACATAGCCGCCGTTCATACTGTAACCCATTGACAACATGGCGCGCCCACGAGACGGGTCTCCCAATGCGCAGATACACAGTCTGGAAACAAACCGTGAGCGCGGCGCCACACCCGATGCCCGACGCCTCGCGTACTCCACCAGTCTTTTTAGCCCCGTCCCAAAAAGACTGGTTACAATTACGTGCAGCATACAAACACCGGGAGGGATCGTGGCAAAAAAGCCTCAGCACGCTCAGAACAACCAGCGCAGTCAACAGGGCAAACAGGGCCAGCAGCAAAAGCGCGGCGGCAAGGCGCAGGGTGGGCACACCACTCATACTCCAGCAGCGCCCGCCCGCCCCTGGCGACCGGGCCGCGACAAGTTCCTCCCCGTCAGCCGCGCCGACATGAACGCACGCGGCTGGGACCAGTGCGACTTTGTCTACATCTGCGGCGATGCCTACGTGGACCATCCGAGCTTTGGCATGGCCATCATCAGCCGCGTGCTCGACGCGCACGGCTACAAGGTAGGAATCATCTGCCAGCCCGACTGGACCGATCCCGCCAGCATCACGGTGCTCGGCGAGCCGCGCCTGGGCTTTTTGGTCAGCGCCGGCAACATGGACTCCATGGTCAACCACTATTCGGTGACCAAGCACCGCCGCCACACCGACGCCTATACTCCCGGTGGCGAGGAGGGGCGCCGTCCCAATCGTGCCGTCACGGTCTACGGCAACCTCATCCGCCAGACGTTCAAGGACGCTCCCATCATCATCGGCGGTATCGAGGCAAGCCTGCGCCGCCTGGCCCACTACGACTACTGGCAGGACAAGCTCAAGCGCTCGGTACTGCTCGACTCGGGCGCCGACATCCTCATCTATGGCATGGGCGAGCACGCGATTGTCGAGATCGCCGACGCGCTCGATGCCGGGCTGCCCGTCGACCAGATCTCTTATATCAACGGCACCGTCTACCGCACCAACTCGCTCGACGAGGTCTACGACTACGACCTGCTGCCCAGCTGGGACGACCTTGCCGCCGACAAGCTCAACTACGCGCGCAGCTTTAACGTGCAGCAGCAGAATATGGACCCCATCACCGGACATCGCCTGGTAGAACCCTACCCCAACAGCGTCTATGTGGTGCAGAACCCGCCGTCGGCGACGTTAACGACCGATGAGATGGACGAGGTGGCCGAGCTCCCCTACGCACGCGATTGGCATCCCGACTACGACGCGGCGGGCGGCGTACCGGCCTTTGCCGAGATCAAGTTTTCCATTAGCTCCAACCGCGGCTGCTTTGGTGAGTGCTCGTTTTGTGCCCTCACCTTCCACCAGGGTCGCGTGCTGCAGATGCGCAGCCACGATTCGATCATGCGCGAGGCCGAACTGCTCACGCGCGATCCCGAGTTTAAGGGCTACATCAACGACGTAGGCGGACCGACGGCAAACTTTAGTCGCCCCGCCTGCGACAAACAGCTCAAGCACGGCGTGTGCAAGAACAAGCGCTGCCTGTGGCCGAGCGTGTGCAAGAACATGGTGGTCGACGAGAGCGGCTACACGCAGTTGTTGCGCGACCTGCGCCAGCTGCCGGGCGTCAAGAAGGTCTTCGTCCGCAGCGGCATCCGCTTTGACTACACCATGGCCGACGCCTCGGACGAGTTTTTGCGCGAGCTGCTGGAACACCATGTCTCGGGCCAGCTGCGCGTAGCGCCCGAGCACGTGAGCGATGCGGTGCTGAGTGTGATGGGCAAGCCGAGCCGCGCCGTCTACGATGCGTTCTGCCGTAAATTTGAACGCCTGAACCGCGAATACGGACTCAAGCAGTACGTGGTGCCGTATCTGATCTCGAGCCACCCCGGCTCGACCATGAAGGAAGCCGTAGATCTTGCCGAGGCCGTGCGCGACATGGGCTACATGCCCGAGCAAGTGCAAGACTTCTACCCCACACCGTCCACCATGTCGACCTGCATGTACTACACCGGCGTAGATCCGCGTACCATGCAGCCGATCTACGTGGCCCGCGACCCGCACGAGAAGGCCATGCAGCGTGCGCTCATCCAGTATCGCAAGCCCGAGAACTACAAGCTTGTGCGCGAGGCGCTGGAAAAGGCTGGCCGTCGCGACCTGATTGGCTACACCAAGCATTGCCTGATTCGCCCCGTGCCGCCGCGCCCGGGCGAGACGTCTGCTGGCGGTGGGCATGGCACCGGCAAGAAGGGCGGCAAGCCGCACGGTGGAGCTGGCGGCAAGGGACCCAAAGGCAGCAAGGGGCACGGCGGCATGTCGCGTGCACAGAACACTGCCGGTCGCAATCGCGCGGCCCAGGGGCGTCAGGGCGCCAACGGAGGCGGGCGTCGCAACTAGGGCAGCGGTGCGCTCGCTGCGTCCATCCCACACGCGTGGCGCAGCGAGCGCATTGCCTCAACGAGGATGACGCCGGCGATGGCGACCGTGATTGCCACGTCGAGCGGTGTGTTCACAAACCAGAGCAACGTCATGAAATACGACCCGGCATTAAAGGCAAAGTGCAGCAGGATCGTATAGCGGAGCTTTCCGGTCGTCACGAGCACCCAACCAAAGATGAGGCCGGCGGCACCCGCGTAGCAACCCTGCACCCAATTCATGTGCATAAAACCAAAGATTGCCGCCTGCAGCACAATCGCCGCGGCGATACCCCACATGCTTGGGGCCGCCCAGGACACCATGGCGCCGTCCTGCGCGCTCACACGACGCCGGCGTTTCCAAAGTGGGCGGCACTGCGGATTAAACGCTCGGAGCGAAAACTCAAAAATAATGCCGCGCACCAGCAGCTCTTCACAAAATGGGGCACCGAGCACCGTAGTCAGGACGGCGAGATAGCTGGTGTCGCCCATGCCTGTTTCCTCGACAAGCTCGCTGTAGTCGGCCGCGGCATCGGGCAGCAGCGATAGCACGGCGTCGGTCACGTATCCAACGACCACCTGCAGGGCCAGGCCAATCACGATAACGCAGGCGATGCGCCTCCATGCCTTGCCTGCTCCCCCGCCAAGCGGGCGCTCGCCCTGCCAGCGCGCCATAAACGAACACGGCCACAGATAACGCCACCACAGCAGCGCCATTAAAAACGATGTCGTCTGCGCAACGGCCTGAAGCAATTGAATGTCGAGGTCATCGATCGAAAAACCCATGAACACCGATGCGACGCCGAGGGCGGAGAACAAAACGACGCTCAGGGCAATATCGGCAGCGACGACGCCAAAACAGGCAAGCGCCCAAATCATCGCATTGAGCATGTCAACCTCCTCCCGACAGGTAGTCGTTTAAGAACGTCCCCAACGACTAGTCATTGGGGACGTTCTTCAACGACTAGCTGTTGGGGACAGTCTTTGCCAAAAGCCCCGTTGGGCGAGATGTCGAACGGGAAGGTGCCGCAGCGATTGAACGCAGCGATAAACATGCGGATGGCGTTGGACGGCGTGGTGCCCACGAGCTGGGTTGCCGCCGCGAAGGCTGCCTTCTCCTCGGGCAAGACCTTCGCGACTACAGGGGTCATGTGTTCTGCCATGGCGCTTCCTTTTTGAAACGACGGTAGTGCGGATAGATGCGGGCCACGCGGCTGGGCGGCGGGCTGTGAAGGCAACCCGATTGGCCCGCATCCGGAGTTTGTTTCTGCGGCGTTGGTATTACTTGGTATCCCTAAGTATTACCCCGCAGATAGAATACCACACCCGACCCATGGGGACGGAGGAAAATGGATCATTTTGTTGCTGAGTCAGTTTTTAGAGCGTGGTGATGTCCGAGATATCGAGGGCCTGAGCGTCGGCGACATCGTGCGTGGCAAGCAACAGCATACGGCCGTCGAGCAGGTCTAGCACGGCCTCGGCCGTCGCATCGCGCGCGGCGGCGTCCAGGCCGGTAAAGGGCTCATCCAGAATAACGGCGCCGCCCGGGCACAGCAGGGCTCGAGCGATCTCGACGCGACGGCGCTGCCCGCCCGAAAGCTCGGCCACGCGAACATGCACATCGACCCCCGGCACCAGCAGGCGCAACAGGGCCGCAGCACTCGAGGCGTCCACGCGCGTATCGGCGCACACCAGCACGTTATCCAGCGCCGAGGCGGACTCGACCAGGCGCGCATCCTGAAACACCATCGAGCACGGCGCGCACTCCCCCGCTGCCAACGAAAGCAGTGTCGACTTGCCCATGCCCGAGGCGCCCATCACACAGATACGCCCACCGGCGGGCACGTTGAGCTCCAGACCGTCGAGCGCCGGCGCCCAGGGCGCGCAATCGCCCACGGCAAGCGCAAGCTCCGCTGCAGCGCCATCGCCCGCAGCCCCCGCACGCCCGCGCAGTCCATGCCCATGCGCCCGCACGGCCGCACCCCACGCCACGGGCCCCGAAACCCGCAGCAGCCACACCAGCACGCGCTCACACGCCCACGAGGCGGCAACGATCAGCACGGTCCACGCCAGCAGATCAGCCGTCTCGATCAAAAGCTTTGCCTGATAGATGCGCTCACCCACGGTGCCCACCGCCATGCCGATAAGCTCGGCTGCCACACCGGCCTTCCAGCTCATGCCGATCACGGCCCGGGCACACGAAAGCACAAACGGCAGGACTTCGCGCCAGGTATGGGCGCAAAACAGTCGCCAGCCCCGCACGCCATGCAGGCGAAACATCTGCTCCAGCGGCTTATCCGCTTGAGCCAAACCCTCGGCCAGCGAAAAATACACGCCCGGCAGCGCCATCAAAAAGACTGCCGCGATGCTCACGCGCGCCGACCCCAGCCAGATAAGCAACAGGACCACCACGCAGGCAACCGGCGTCGCCTTTACAAACGACAGCGCCGGAGCCACCAGGCGCGCAAACGCCCGCGAACGTGACGAAATTCCGGCAAGCGCGCCACCACACACCGCGGCAAGCGCCAGCCCGCCCAGTATCCGCGCGCCCGAGCCCGCCAAAAT
>JAIIUG010000106.1:0-6160 GCA_022739635.1 Collinsella sp.
GCATACTCAAACGGGCGCAGCGGGTGGTCCGAGACATAGATGCCCAGAACCTCTTTCTCCTGGCTCAGCTTGAGGTGGCGGTCCCATTCCTGGCCGTCCGGATCTGGCACGCTCACCTCGAAGCCCGAGCCCTCAACGTCGCCAAACATATCGAAGAACGAGGTCTGGCCGCTCGCGCGGTCCTTCTGGCGCTTTATCGCGGCATCGATGATGTTCTCGGGGTTGTTCTTATCCACAAAGTGCATCATCTGGCGACGCGGATACCCCGTGGAGTCGAAGGCACCTGCCTTGATGAGCGACTCAATCACGCGACGGTTTGCCTGGCTCGAGTCCACGCGCTCGACAAAGTCGTGCAGCGTCTTAAACGGACCGCCCGCCTCGCGCTCGGCGATAATCGCCTGCGCCACGCCGGTGCCCACGCCGCGGATGCCGGCCAGACCAAAGCGCACGCCTTCCTTGGTAGCCGTGAACTCGGTGCCGGACTCGTTGACATCTGGCGACAGCACGGGGATGCCGTCGTGACGGCATGCCGAGACGTAGTGCACGATTTTGTCGGTCTTACCCGTATAGGACGTCAGAACGGCCGCCATGTACTCGTGCGGATAGTGCGCCTTGAGCCACGCCGTCTGCATAACCAGGATGGCGTAGCCGGCAGAGTGCGACTTGTTAAAGGCGTAAGACGCGAACTCGAGAACATCGTCCCAAATCTTCTGGGCGACCTCGCGCGTGTAGTTGTTCTTGATAGCGCCGTTCATCCAGTGGTCGTAGGTGGTCTCGTCCGAGCCATCCTCCCAGTGCAGCACCGTCGACGTGAGCAGTTTGATCTTCTTCTTAGCCACGGGCTTACGGATACGCGAGTCCGATTCGCCCTTGGAGAAGCCGCACATCTCGACGGAGATGAGCATAACCTGCTCCTGGTAGACCATGGTGCCGTAGGTTTCGCCCAGGATGTCGTCCAGACGGTCGTCGTAGGAGACCGCCGGCTCCTTGCCGTTCATACGGTTGATGTAGGACGAGACCATGCCGGCGCCCAGCGGGCCCGGGCGGTACAGAGCGATCAATGCTACGACGTGCTTGTACTCGGTGGGCTTCATGTTCTTGATCGTGGCCGTCATGCCGGCGGACTCGACCTGGAAGACGCCGGCGGTATGGCCGGAGCCCATGAGCTTAAAGATCTCGGGATCGTCAAAGGGAATCTCTTCCTCTTTGATGTCGATGCCGAAGTTCTTCTTGATGTTTGCCTTGGCCTTGGAGATAACCGTCAGCGTGCGCAGGCCCAAGAAGTCCATCTTGAGCAGGCCCATGTCGGCAACGGTATGGCCCTCGTACTGAGTAATCTCGACGCCGCCCTTGGTATCGAGCTTGGTTGGCACGTGCTCGTTGACGGGGTCACGGCAGATCAGAACGGCGCACGCATGCACGCCCTCGCCACGGGTGAGACCCTCAATCGAGAGCGCCGTGTCGATGATGCGGCGAGCGTCGTCGTCCTTTTTATAAGCCTCGGCAAAATCGGGGTTATACAGATCCTCTTTGCCGGGTTGTTTGTCGAGCACCTGCTTGAGCTTGACCTTGGGGTCGCTCGAGACCATCTTGGACAGGCGCTGACCCATGTAGACCGGGTAGTCCAGGACGCGCGCGGCGTCGTTGATGGCCTGCTTGGCCTTGATGGTCGAGTAGGTGATGACGTGGGTGACCTTCTCGGGGCCGTAGAGCTGGCGAACGTGCTCCACGACCTCGAGGCGCCGCTCATCGTCGAAGTCCATATCGATATCGGGCATCTCGGTACGCTGCGGAGACAGGAACCTCTCGAACATCAGGCCGTTCTCGAGCGGGTCGAACGCGGTGATGTTCATGGCGTAGGCGACGATAGCGCCGGCGGCCGAGCCACGGCCGGGGCCGACGCCGATGCCGTTGTCCTTGGCCCATTGCACGTACTCGGCGACGATCAAAAAGTACGCGGCAAAGCCCTTGTCGCAAATGACCTTGTATTCGTACTCAAAGCGCTCTTTGATGTTGACGCCACCGATCTCGCGCGTGGCCCAGTCGTCGCCGTAGTGCTGGCGCAGGCCCTTCTCGCACTCGCGGCGGAACTGGCTCTCGTGCGTCTCGCCGGGATCGAGCAGCGGGAAGCGCGGCAAGATGATGGAGTCCCAGTCCAGCTCGACGTAGCACTTGTCGGCAATCTCGAGCGTGTTGTCGCAGGCCTCAGGGCAATACGGGAACATCGCCCGCATCTCCTCCTCGGTCTTCATGTAAAACTCCGAGCCGGTCATGCGCATGCGGTTGGGGTCGTCGACCTTGGCGTTCATGCCGATGCACATGATGACGTCCTGCACCGGCGCGTCCTCGCGGCGCAGGTAGTGGAAGTCGTTGGTGGCGATGACCTTGACGCCCACCTGCTTGGCGATATCGATGAGCGTGCGGTCCATCTGCTCGTCGGTCAGGCCGTTGTCGGTGGTAATGCCGTGTTCCTGGATCTCGATGTAAAAGTCGCCGGGGTCAAAGGTATCGCGGAAGGTCTCGGCCCACTTGATGGCGCCTTCCATGTCGCCGCGGTCGATGTATTTGGGGATGATGCCCGCGATGCAGGCGCTCGTGCAAATCATGCCCTTGGCGTGGCGGCGCAGGTTGTCGAGCGTCACACGCGGCTTGTAGTAAAAGCCCTGCACGGCGGCCTCGGAAACCGTCTGCATCAGGTTGACGTAGCCCTCCTGGTCCTTGGCCAGGAGGATCATGTGGTAGAGCTCGGGCTTGTGGTCGCGGGCGAGCGTCTCGTCCGGCGTAAAGTAGACCTCGCAGCCAAAGATGGGCTTGATGACCAGGGGCGGCTTGAGCTCGTCGATGTTGCCCTTTTCGTCCCACATGGCCATGTCCTTCACATACTGGGCATGCTCGCGCGGGTTTTCCTCGGGATCGGGCTCCACCAGCTCGTCGCGGCGGTCCTTTTCCAAGAAGGCCTTGTCGTGGCTCCAAGTTTTGTACTCGGGCGTATTGTGGTTGACGGCGTCGCAGGCCAGCGCCAGATCGGGCACGCCATACATGTAGCCGTGGTCGGTAATGGCCACGGCGGGCATGCCCAGCTCTACGGCGCGATTGACCATATCCTGGATACGGGTTGCGCCGTCGAGCATGGAGAAAACAGTGTGATTGTGCAGATGGACGAATGCCATGTGATGAGCTCCGATGCGGGTTCGTGTTCTGACTGAACGATTTTACCGCACGGCACGGACAGCACCCGAACCTAGCCAAACCCACACGGGTAGTCAATTTGGGACCTTCAAAAAGGGAATGAGGGCATCCCGATGCATCGAGTATTACTGGAACCCCGGCGATACGCTGAATGATTTGTGACGAATAGTCATGTCCATCAAGAAGGCTCGACGCTTCGGGCAGCTCGTCAATCGATATATCAATTCTTGGAGACATGTATTCCTACCATTTTTAAAGAAACAACGGCGGTAATTGCTATCGCGATTGCGCCAATAACACCGAGCGCTATCTGAATGGGATATAACCCCAACACATATCCAAATATGGAGAAAAACATTGCAGAAAAGAGAGCCCTTACCAGAGACGCGACGGAAAGGATCGTCGCGCGAAGATCGTCCGCTATCGCGTCTTGGATTAAGTTTTCCGAAATGATGTACACCACTTCTGGGAGAAAACAAAGCACCATGCTAAGGCCAAACAAACACAGCGGATTTGAAGCGAACCACGGAAGAATCATGAAAAGGCCAGCCTCGATTAGCATCGAGCCGAGCATGGTATTTCTTTTCCCGAAACGCGATGAGAAGAAATCTGCTGCAATGTAGGCCGTCGCATTTACTGCATAGGATGCACCGAAAAAGATTCCTATTATGGAGACGGGAGCATCAAATGCGTCGAATACCAACTGATTCAAGTTGTAATAACTCCCATAGAATCCATCGAGCATGCTTGTGCCGATTAGAAGAAGCAATACCGCAAAAGTGGATTCTCCAACACGCCAGGTTTCGCGTCTGAACATCTTGGCCGCGTCAAACCTTCCCTTTTCAGAGCTTTCAGAACGGGTCGCTTCCGTCCTCTCAATGGGATACAGAAGGAAAAGCTGCAGGAGATAGAAAACGGAGACACATACGTAGAGGGCGCTCCAAGATACTTGGGCAATGAAAGATCCGAGCACAATTGCCATTCCCGTAGCGATTGATTGCGCGGCAAGCAGCCGAGCATTGATGGTGAGGAAGCGCTCTCCTTGACCGGCATTCCGGGCAATTTCATATAAAAGTGCTTGTTCGGACCCCGATTGAAGGGAGTAGGCGAGTGCCTCAACAAGGGAAAGCACGACAAGAAAGGGACCTGAGAGCAACAGCATGCCAGCCGTATGGAAGAAAAGCAGCAGCACGCCCACTTGAATCGAAAACTTCTTTCCAAAGAAATCGCCTATCAGCCCTGTTGGCAGCTCGAGGACGACCGTTGCAATGTTAAACAGGGCTTGATAAAGCGCGATTTCCGTGACAGACATTCCTTTCTCCGCAAGGAAAAGTAGAAACACTCCCCGATTTAAAACAAATCCCGCGAGAACGAAAAAGACGGAATAGATGTGCAGTTGCGTAGCGGCATTCTTATTCATTTAGCACTTCCATCAACTAATTTTATCGGGCCGCTCGCTACTGACTCGAAGCCTGAAGTGTTCACAGTTTCCGATGAAGAGCTACCTTGCCTTTTTGCGGCCTGGGCACGCTTCTCGTACTTATTGCCGTTGAGCCTGTTGCGGCTGGAGCGCTTGCCCGTGGCGTTTTCGATATCCTGCATGATGGACCCCGCTAGGGCGTCAAAAAGCTCCTCCGGCGTCACCCCAAGCGTTTTGGTGAGCTGCATATGGCTCCTTATTCGTTTGAACCGTTCGAGCTATTGTACCGTCCCAGACTCTCCCATGCGTTGCGGTGCTATTTGGACGATTGAGGGCTTTATCCGGGGCGGCCGCGTGGGTTTGCCCAAAGTAGCTAAAAAAGCCCCGTCCCAAAAAGACTGCGGTGGAATCGATAGGGATTCCACCGCAGGTTGTTGAGGGCTAAAGGTTGTAGGTGACCACTTGGGGCTCGCAGGGGTTGGCGGGATCGGCCTGCTCCACGCGGACGAACTTGACCGTCACGGCCTCAAAGCCTGCCTTGTGCAACATATCGGCGTAGACGCGCGCCTGCAGGGCGTGCTTCTCCTGCAGCTGATCCGGCGTCTCGTCCGGTGTGCCGCCCGTCTTGTAGTCGATGACCAGCGCGCATGACGAATCCGCCGGGTTCGTCGCCAAAGCGTCGATGGCGCCCTCGGCATATGCACCGTAGCGAGCGATGTCCTCGTCCTCGCAGCCCAGCGAAAAGAACGGCACCTCGGCGCGAACGCACGGCCAGGCAAGCAGCTCGGCACGGACCGCCGACTTGAGCCAGCGGTCCAGGGCAACGTCGAAGCGTTCGCGCTGCTCCGGCGTCAGGCGCCACAGGCGCGCCAGCGCATCGGCACGCTCAGCGGGCAGCGCATCGGCACCCATCTCGATCAGCCACTGGCAGGCGGCATGGAACGCCGAGCCCAGCGCCATGGGGTTGCCGGCGGGCTCAACGGCGGCCACGTCTGCATCCGTCATCTCGGAACCGTCCGACTCCGCATCATCGCCGGCCTCGTCCGTGGGCACGTGTGCCTCGGCGGCACGGTCCTCGGCCTCGGCATGGAGCGCTGCCGCGATTGACGAGTAGCTATACGAGTCACGCGCCGGGAACGGGCAGGTGCCCATGCGCACGCCCACCGCCTGGGGATACACAAGCTCAAACGCATCGGGCTCGGGGTCGGCAGGACCGGGAACGGCGCCGTGGGCATCTGCACCGGCGCCCTCCGGCTCCGCATCGCCGCGGACAAGCCTGCCCTCGGCATCCAGCGAAGCGTTGGCCTCAAACGCCTGCTCGCCAAAGGTAAAGTCCGCGAGCGAAATGAGCTCGTAGTCGCCCGGCTGGGAGTTGTCGAACACCAGGCGGTCGGCATCGAGCTGCGGCATGTCCAGAGCGTCAGTCGGCAAAATACGGCGCAGCACGTCGTAGGTCAAATCGGTCTCGACGTCGAAGGTCGGCGCCGTCACCTTGCCACGGCTCACGCCGGCATCCATCGCCAGAATGACCAGCTCGCGCGCACGCGTCAT
>JAIIUG010000107.1:0-6006 GCA_022739635.1 Collinsella sp.
CTCATTTAAGTCTGTCCCCAATGAGTGCCGCTAGGGACGCTCTTTCGCCACCCGGCAGATAGGGACAGCCCTTGCCAGCCCGGCCGGCGAGCCGGCGAATCGGCAAAGACTGTCCCCAGCGACCAGTCGTTTAAGAACGCCCCCAATGACTAGGCGGCTAGGCGTGGGATTTGTTGTGGGCGAGGGCTAGGCCTACGGCGGCGATGGCGACGGCGAAGAGCACGGTGACGCCCAGGTCGCAGGCGATGTCGCCCAGCACGGTGGACGTCAGGTCCGCGGCGAGCGCCTTGCCGATCGCGTCGTTCACCCAATATGTCGGCACAAAGTGCGCCACCGTCTGCACGGCCGAACCCATCAGCGACAGCGGCATCCAGGCGCCGCCCAAAAACGTCATGAGCATGCCGAGTAAGTTGCCCACGCCGTTGAGCAGCTCCTCGCGCGCGCCCAAGCTCGACAGCGTAAAGCCAACGGCCAGAGGCGTGCACGCCAGGGCAAACGTCGCCGCCAGCGCCAGACACACACGACCCACACCGACCTCGGCGACCGCGCCGGCAAAGCCCACGACACCCACCATGCTCGACACAAACCAGATGCAGACGGTGAGCACCGCGGCGGCCGCGAACACAGCGAGCGAACGCTGGCGCTCAGAGACCGGGCTGGCATCCATGCGGCGCACGCGCTCGGGCTCGTTCATGCCCGAAAACACCAGTCCCACCGACACGATGACCGACGAGATGATCGCGTACGCGCCAAAGTTGAAGTACGACTCGAGCGTGGTAGCAGCAGTCGAGTCGACCTTGACCTGCTCGATCTGGACCTCCGCGCGCTTTGCGGCCGCGTGCTCGGCGGCCCTTGCGACGTCACCGTTGGAGGCAGCGGGTTCAAGCGCCGCCGCAGCGCCCGCGAGCGAGATCCAGCGCGAGGCCTCGGCGGACGAAAGCGCCGCCGCCATGGTGCCGGAACCATAGGTCACGTCGAGCTTGGGCAGGGCCTCCCCCGCACGGGCGGCTGCAACAAGATCGTCCTCAAACCCCTCCGGGATAAAGAACACGCAATCGGCACTGCCCTTGGCGCTGTTGCTCTTGGCGAGCGCGTCCGCAAGGTCGTACGCGTCGTCGCCGACGCCCGTGACCAGGTCAAAGCGTGAGCCCAAGTGCTTGGTAAGCGCCCGCGAAAGGTCGCTATTGTCGCGGTCGACCACGATCACGTTGGTGTCGTAGGGCTTGTACTCGGTAAGCTGCGACGAGTTCCAGCTCACCGAAGCCGCGATGAATACGCCCATGAGCGAGATAAACACCGTATAGATGAGCAGGTAGAACGGGTGCGCCAGCGCCATGCGAAGCGCGGTCTTAAAGGTGCTCATAGCGTCTCCTTCCAAAGATCAGCGTAGCGGCGGCGACAAACACCAGGGCCATCAGGACGAGCGCGCCGGCGCGAACAGCGAAGGGCCCCAGGTCCTCAAAGAAATACAGGCGATTGAACATGTCGCAGATGAGCTTGACGGGGTTGAGCCAGCACTCGACCGGACAGGCGCGGGCGACGTCGTCGGCAAGCGCCATCGCCGGCTCGCCGTAGAGGCCGGCAAACAGGGCGCACGTGGTGGCAAAGCCCGTGAGGATGCCCGACTTGGATGCCTTGCCGCCCTTAACGGGAAGCGTGCCCACAAAAAGCCCCAAGCCCGTGGCGGCAAGCGCGGATGCAGCCCCGCCCAGCAGGCACAACCCCTCGCGCCCGCCAAAGTCGACGCCCACGACCAGGCGCACGTAGCCGATCGCAACCGCCATCGATGCAAAGGAAACCAGCCACGAGCCGACAAAAATGCCGGCCAGCGACGCCGTCTTGGAAAGACCGCCCACGCAGCGGCGCGCGCCAAGGCCCGACAGATTGGGCTGCAAATCGACGACGCTCAAGGCGGCAAACTCGGCAGACATCATCGCGACCAGGCCAAAAAGCGCGTAATAGTAGATGACCGTGCCATCGGGCGTGGCACGAGTCAGGCTCACGCGGCGGGTTCCGCCCTCGAGCGACAGAGCGCGCGCAACCGCCTCCGGGTCGGCGAGCGCCGCCGGGTTGTCCTGGGCAATCTGGGCCATGAGCTCGGCATTTTGCGTATACGAGCTTGCCACCGTTTCAAGGATGCTGCGGTCGGTGAGCACCGACGACGCACGCGAGCTGTCGTAACTCGATAGCAGCGTGAGCTTGGGCGTGCCCGCAGCGTCGACCGTATAGATGCCCGCGACTTCGCCGGCCTTGAGCGCACGGTTCGCGGCGGTCACATCCTCGCACTCGTGGACCTCGAGCAGCTGGTCGTCGCCCTCCTTAGACAGCGAGGCCGCCACGTCCTTAAAGGTCGACGCGTCCCAGGCTTCGTCAGCCACGATGGCCACCGGCACCGGGTCGACCTTGCCGTCGGAGCTCAGGTTCGCAAACATAAACATGAACATCGTGGAAAGCGCAATGGGAAAGATCGCGCCCCAGACCCACGTGCTCGGCCGACGCAGCAGCGTCTTGAGCGTGATGATGATGGTGTTGAACATGGCCGCCCCCTAGTCGCGCAGCTCGCGGCCGGTGATCTCGAGGAACACGTCGTTGAGGGTCGGCGGCTCTGAGTAGATGCGGCCGAGCGGCACGTCGTACGAGCGCAGCGCGTCGAGGATGTCGGTCAGGTTATGCGGGCTCGCCTCGCACGAGAACGTAAGCTGGCCCGCCGTCGCCGCCAGGTCCAGGACATGCGGCAGGCTCGCAACGGCAGCGAGCGCCGCACTCGGCACTTCACCGACCTCGATCACGATCTTCTCGCCCATCTGAATCATGCGCTTGAGCTCGTCGTTGGTGCCCTGCGCCAGCACGCGTCCGCCGTCCATGATCATGATGCGGCTGCAGATCTGCTCGACTTCCTCCATGTAATGGCTGGTATACACCACCGTGGCGCCCTCGTCGCGCAGACGGCAGATGCCCTCCAGGATGGCGTTGCGGCTTTGCGGGTCGACCGCCACCGTGGGCTCGTCGAAGAAGATGAGCTCGGGCTTGTGCGCGATACCGCAGGCAATGTTGAGGCGGCGCGCCAGGCCGCCCGAAAGCTTGCCGGGGCGGAACTTGGTAAAGTCGCCCAGGCCGACAAAGTCGATCGCCTCGTCCACCAGCGCGCGGCGGCGCTTGCGGTCGTTGACGTAGAGGCTGCAGAAATAGTCGATGTTCTCACGCACGGTGAGCTCGTCGAACACCGCCACCTGCTGCGGCACCACACCGATGCGGCGCTTGAGGTCGTAGCGGGCGGGCGTCATGCGCTCGCCGAACAGCTCGATGGTGCCCTTGTCGTAGGCGAGCAGCTGCAGGATGCAGTTGATGGACGTGGTCTTGCCCGAGCCGTTGGGGCCCAGCAGGCCAAAGATCTCGCCGGAAGCGATACTCAGGTTAAAGTGGTCGAGCGCAATAAGGTCGTCGTAGCGCTTAACGAGGTTTTCGACGTGGACGATGTCTGTCATGAGGCGGCCCTTCTGTTGCTTGCGGCCCGGTACGATTGCATCATCGCAGGAGCTGACGGCGCGCACCAGTGAGCTTTGTCACGAGTGCGGAGGTCTTGGTCGTGCGGCCTGCCGACGCCCCCGCTTTGCCGCGCGGGAGGAATGTCACGGTTGCGCAGGCGGCCCCTCCACCATGCGCGGCATCGCGTACAATACCCGTATGAACAGGCTATTCGACAAATCGATCGTGCTGGCGTGCTGCATCGCAGCCGCCACGGGCCTTGCTGTGGATGCTCGTCTGGTCGCGGCGTTTTGCCTTGGCGTTGTCATCGCCGCGCTGGCCGAGGTCGCGCAGGGAGAACGCGCCCATCGCGCCAGCGAGGCCGGCAGCTACGCCTACGTCATCGCGGCTGTCTTCGTGCCGCCGTTTGTGCCGTTCGCGCCTCTCGCCCTCTATGACATCGCGCGGCGCGTGCGCCGTGAGCACGCCTGGATCGCGCTGGGTGTCGGCGCTGTCTTTGCCTGTGCGCTCGTCGCGGACCTTCGCGGCGGCGCGCTCACCACCCGAACGCTGTTGCTAACCGCCATCCTTTCGGTCGCCGCCACGTTGCTGTCGCTGCGCACCGCGCAGCTGGAGCGCGAACAGGAACGCATGCGTCGCACCCGCGACAAGCTGCAAGAACGCGCCCTGGCACTCGAGGCGCGCAACCGCGACCTCGCCGACCGCCAGGACTACGAAGTCGAGCTCGCGACGCTCGCCGAA
Source organism: Collinsella sp. (assembly GCA_022739635.1). Lineage (GTDB taxonomy): Bacteria > Actinomycetota > Coriobacteriia > Coriobacteriales > Coriobacteriaceae > Collinsella. Next base: position 4,228 of record JAIIUG010000107.1, read on the forward strand.
CGCGCCCGCATTGCGCGCGAGATCCACGATAACGTGGGCCACCAGCTCACGCGCGCTTCGCTTCAAACCGAAGCCCTGCGCGTGGTCCATGCCAACGAGCCCGGCGTTGCCGCCGATTTCGCCGACGTCAAATACACCGTTGACGAGGCGCTCCAGCTCGTGCGCGCCAGCGTCCACGCGCTCAACGACAATGCGACCAACCTCTCCGTGCAGCTCGAACGCATCGTTGAAGGCGCGCGCTCGGACAGCGGTCCGCAGATTGAGCTTGAGGTTTTGGCCGAGCATGCGCCCGCCAACGTCGCCAACTGCTTTGCGGCGGTGCTGCGCGAGGCGCTTTCCAACGCCATGCGCCACGCCCATGCCAAAACCATTACCGTGCGGTGCATGGAGCATCCGTCGTTTTACCAGCTCATCGTTACCGATGATGGCGCAGACGCGACCCCGGCGAACAGCCGCAACGCCGCAGAAGGCATGGGGCTCGGCTCCATGCGCGAACGCGTCGAGGCACTTGGCGGGACCTTTACCGCCGGGCCGCGCGCCGGCGCCCCCGGCTGGCGCGTGTTTGCCACCGTCCCCAAACAGCAAGGAGATGAGGCCCGATGAGGCTCATAATTGTCGACGACGACCGCCTGGTGGTCGATTCGCTCAAGATTATCCTGGGTGCCCAGCCGCAGATCGAAGTCGTGGGCACCGGCGCCGACGGCAACGACGCGGTCGCGCTCTATGCCGAGCATACACCCGACATCGCGCTGCTCGACATCCAAATGCCGGGGCGTGACGGCCTTTCGGCGGCACGCGAGATCCTCGAGCGCGACCCCGCGGCACGCGTGGTGTTCCTGACCACGTTTTCGGATGACGAGTACATTGTGTCGGCGCTCAAACTGGGCGCCCGCGGTTATCTGATCAAGACCGATGTCGCTGCCATCCCGCCGGCGTTGGCGCAGGTCATGGATGGCAAGCGCGTGCTCGAAGGCAAGGCGATTGAGGATATCGATTTTGATGGGACGGACGTCGAGGCCGGCACGCCCCGCCGGCCCGCAGCCTTTGCCGGCCTGACCGACCGCGAGTTCGAGGTCGCCGAGCTCATTGCCCGCGGCCTCGATAACAAGGAGATTGCCGCCACGGCCTATATGGGCGAAGGCACCGTGCGAAACCACATCAGCTCAATCCTGGCCAAAATGGGCCTGCGCAACCGCACCCAGATCGCCATCGCCTACCTGCGAGGGTAATTACCCAACGACCGACCGCCCCGACATAGTTTTGTTCGGGCGACCCCGCACGAGCGCCTCCGCAAGCCTCGCGGGACCAAAATGATCTGTTTTCTTCCGCCCGCGGAGATCGGCTGACGGCGCTCGCCACGAAATGGGTCCATCTACTACGTTTGACTCGATACCCCCGACCATACCCGCTTTACATGTAAAATCGCAGGCGTTCTACCTGCGATTTTTATTTCGCATTACTTGCCATGGTTGAGGGCAGCAGCTTAAACGTAGTAGATGGGCCCATTTCGTGGCAGACGGGTCACATGGCAGCCCTCGCAAGGCCAAAATGATCCGTTTCCCTCTGTCCACGGGAGATCAAGGGATGTTACGGATATGGTGCCATTTCAAAACTATGCCGGATTACGGTGCTAAAGTCGGGACCCTCATCCATACCTTCATTTTTGAAAAATGGCAGGCTATCTACCTGCACTGATAATTGTTCTCGGGGGAAGCGGGCACTGCGGGGCGCGGCAACGGCGCGCGATTTCCGCGTCGCAGCGCTACCCTGATGCTGAAT
>JAIIUG010000108.1:0-5977 GCA_022739635.1 Collinsella sp.
CGGTCGCCGTGCAGCTCCACAAATCCATCCAGGCCCAGCGAGATCATCTCACCCGCCGTGGCGCGATCTGCCGAGCGGGTCTGCTTGACAATCTCGAGCGCGGTTTTTGGTGCCGCCGAGCGCTTAAACAAGTGTCCCAGCTTTTTGCCGCGGCGACCCGTATGCACGATCTCATGCGGTGCCCCCAGGCCGGGCGCGTGTCCTTCGTGCAGCGCCAGCAGCTCGCCTACCGTGAGCGCAATCTCGCCACGCGGAACAACGGCATCGCAAAAGCCGTGATCCAGCAAAAACTCGGAGCGCTGGAATCCCTTAGGCAGGCGCTTGTGCATGTTCTGCTCGATCACGCGCGGGCCGGCAAATGCCGTCAGGGCATCGGGCTCGGCCAGGATAATGTCGCCCTCCATGGCGAAGCTCGCGGTTACGCCTCCGGTCGTAGGATCGGTGAGCACCGTGATATACAGACCGCCCGCCTCGCTGTGGCGCCTAACCGCCGCAGAAATCTTGGCCATCTGCATAAGCGAGGTCACGCCCTCCTGCATGCGGGCGCCGCCCGATACGGTAAAGCCGACAACTGGCAATCCAAGCTCGGTCGCTCGCTCAAATGCGCGACAGATCTTCTCGCCCACCACGGAACCCATCGAGCCCATCATAAAGTTGGCGTCCATAAAGAAGAGCGCGGTATCGCAGCCGCAGATTTTGCCCCTGCCGCACACAACGGCATCGCGCTCGCCCGAACGCTCGCCCGCGCTCTTAAGCTTGTCGGCATAACCGGGAAACGAAAGGAAGTCCTCCGACGCCAGATTGGCATCCCATTCCTCAAACGTGCCCTCGTCGACTGTCATGAGCATGCGCGCGCGACCGCTCACGCGAAAATGCTTGCCGCAACGGGGGCACACCTCGAGGTTGTCGTGCAGGCGTGCCTCATCGATCACACGGCGGCACTCCGGGCATTTGACAAACACGTGGCGCGCGGGAAACTCGGCGCACGACTCGGTCATCGGCCCCTCAAGGACATTGACCGTCTTCGCTTTTCTATTCTTCAGCATAGAGATGCCCCATCAGATCGGTGTGGTACATGCCCGACAAGAACTCGTCGTTTGCCAGCACGTCGAGCTGAAGCTCGCTGTTTTCGCTCACGCCCTCAATCACGAGCTCGCCCAGGGCCGAGCGCATCTTGCGAATGGCGCCGTCACGCGTGGGCGCGCACACGATGAGCTTGCCGAGCATGGAGTCGTAGTACGGCGGAACGTTCGCACCGGTAAACATGGCGGAATCCCAGCGCACGCGCGGACCACCCGGCACACGCAACGCGGTGACCGTTCCGCATGACGGTAGAAAGTCCGGCGTTTCGGCATTGATGCGGCACTCCATGGCGTGATTGCGGACTGGCATGTCCTCCTGCTCAAAGGGCAGAGGCTGGCCGGCAGCCACGCGCAGCTGCCACTTGACCAAATCGGTATCGGTCACAAACTCCGTAACTGGATGCTCCACCTGCAAGCGTGTGTTCATTTCCATAAAGTAGAAATTGCCGTCATCTGAGTACAGAAACTCAATGGTTCCGGCGCCCTCATAGCCAACGGCACGAGCCAGGTCGCGCGCGGCCTTGTGCATGCGCGCGCGAATATCGTCGCGTCCGTCGAGGCACGGCGCGGGGCTCTCCTCGATCAGCTTTTGGTTGCGGCGCTGCACCGAGCACTCGCGCTCGCCGAGCGAAAACACATGGCCCTGCTTATCGGCCATAATCTGCACCTCAACGTGATGCGCCGGCGCGACGAACTTCTCCATGTAGCACTCGCCGTCACCAAAAACGGCCTCGCCCTCGGCACGCGCCTCGATGAACGCCTTTGCCGCATCTTCCACGCGCTCGACCTTGCGAATACCGCGACCGCCGCCGCCGGCACGCGCCTTGATGAGCACGGGACAGCCGATGCGCTCGGCCTCGGCCGTCGCCTCCTCGGGGCTTTTGAGCAAATCGCAGCCCGGCACGATGGGCACGCCCGCGGCAGCGGCCGTTCGACGTGCGGCGTCCTTGTCGCCCATGCTGTCGATGACCTCGGCCGAGGGACCGACAAACGCCAGACCGTACTTGTCGCAGTCGCGCACGAAGCTCGCCTTCTCGGAAAAGAAACCGTAGCCAGGATGGATCGCCTTTGCCCCCGACTTCACGGCACAGGTGAGCACAGCATCGTCGTTGAGGTAGCTCTCGGCAAGACGCGGGCCGCCGATGCAATACGCCTCGTCGGCAAGCTGCACGTGCAGCGCGTCCGCATCGGCCGTGGAATAAATGGCGACGGTCTTGATGCCCATATCGCGGCACGCGCGGATAACACGGACCGCGACTTCGCCGCGGTTGGCGATGAGCACTTTGTCGAACATGAAGCCTTCCTTAACTTTCGTGCATGAGTGCAAAAGACATATCGGCGCGGCAGCAAACCTCACCGTTGACGCTCGCGGTACCCGTCGCAAAGCGGAACGGTCCGCGCGCACGCGTGATGGAGCACACCAGATCCACCGTGTCGCCCGGGCGCACCGGACGCTTAAAGCGCACCTTGTCCAGACTCGTGTAGAACGGCGTCGCGCCGCTCGCCTCCTCATCGCCCATCAGCAGCACGCAGCAGTTCTGGGCGAGCATCTCGCACTGAATCACGCCGGGGACGACCGGGTTTCCCGGAAAATGCCCCTGCAAAAAGTACTCGTCGCCCGTAATCGTGATCTTGCCGTGGGCCTCGTCGCCCACCAGCTCGGCTTCGTCGAGCAAAAGCATCGGCTCGCGATGCGGCAACAGCTTCTTGAGCTCTTCTTTGTTCATGGATATCACCTATCCGATCCTCATGAGGCAGCTGCCAAACTCCACGAGGTCGCCGTCGGCCACGCAGATCTCGAGCACCTCGCCATCCGCCTCTGCCGTCACCTCGTTGAGAACCTTCATGGCCTCGATGATGCAGAGGGTCTCGCCGGCTTTGACCTTGGAGCCCACGTGCACAAACGGCTCGTCGCCAGGCGCCGGGGCAGCATAGAAAACGCCGACCATGGGAGCAGTCACCTCGGTGCCCTTAGGCTCCGACGCGGCGGCAGATGTCTGCGCGGCAGGTTCCGGTGCGGCAGGCGCGACTGTGGGAGCTGCAACTGGAGCGGCCATGGCGCTCGGCATAGGCATGGGCACGGCAACCGGCTGCGCCGCACTCGCGCGCTCGAGCTCGACCGCGGTGCCATCGGGCTCCTCAACACGCACGCGCGTGAGGCCGCGGTCCTCCATAACATCGGCTATCTCGGCAAGTCTTTTGGAATCCATGCTCTAGCTCCTTGCATATCTACGCAGCGCGATGGCGGCGTTGTGCCCGCCAAAGCCCAGGTTGGTCGAAAGCGCCCAGGTAAGGTCGGCGCGAACCGCACGATTAGGCGTGTAATCAAGATCGCAGGCGGGATCGGGCGTGTGGTAGTTAATGGTCGGGGGCACCACGCCCTGCTCGAGCGCCATGGCACAGGCCATGACCTCGATGGCCCCCGTGGCACCGATCATGTGCCCCGTCATCGACTTGGTCGACGAGACGTGCGCGGCGCGTGCCGCGTCCTCTCCGAGCGCACGCTTAATGCCCGCCGTCTCGGACGAATCGTTGAGTTTAGTCGAGGTGCCGTGGGCATTGATGTAGAGGCCCTCGGAAGGCTTAACGTCGCCCTCGGCCACCGCCAGCGATATCGCACGGGCAATGCCGGCAGCCTCGGGATCGGGGCTCGTGATGTGATAGGCATCATCGGTGTTGCCGTAGCCCACGACCTCGGCATAAATGTGCGCACCGCGCTCCTGCGCATGTTCCATGCTCTCGAGCACGAGCACGCAGGCGCCCTCGCCCATCACAAAGCCGTCGCGATTCGCATCGAACGGACGACAAGCCGTCGCAGGATCGGGATTGGTAGTGAGTGCACGGCAGGACGTAAAGCCCGCAACGGCATCGGGGATGATGGCCGCCTCGGCACCGCCGGCGAGAATCGCATCGGCATAGCCATGCTTGATGGCGCGGAACGCCTCGCCCACGGCATGGGCCGAGGTCGCGCACGCGGTCACCACGGGCAGGGTCGGGCCTTTTGCCTTGTGGCGGATCGCGATATTGCCCGAAGCCATATTGGGAATCATCATCGCAATCATGTAAGGCGATGCGCGGCGGGGCCCACGGTCGGCAATCGTATGGACGTTGTCGACAAGCGTCTGCATGCCGCCCACGCCTGAACCCACGTAGACGCCCAGGCGCTCGCGATCGATGGCGCCTTCGACATCAACGCCCGCATCGTGCATGGCCTCGTCCGACGCCGCCAGTGCAAACTGAACGCAGGGGTCTAAGTGCTTGGCATCGTGCTTGCCAAAGTAGTCGTTGCCGTCAAAGCCCTTGACCTCGGCCGCCACCTTGACGGCAAACGCATCCGTATCGAAGTGCGTAATCGGGCCGATGCCACAGGTCCCGGCACACATGGCCGCCCAGGTGGCAAGCGCGGTGTTGCCAAGCGGCGACACGGCACCGATGCCGGTGATTGCAACTCTCTGTTCCATCATGCTCTCCTCATTCAAGCCATTCTTCGGCCCTGGTTTCTACATCGCCATTCCGCCGTCGACGCGCACGACCTCACCCGTAATGTAGGCAGCCGCATCACTCGCCAAAAAGCGCACCACGCCGGCCACTTCCTCGGGGCGTGCCATGCGCTTAAGGGGAATCTGTTCCTCGGTTGCCGCACGCACCTTCTCCGAGAGCTTTGCCGTCATATCTGTCTCGACAAACCCGGGAGCGACCGCATTAACCCTCACGCCGCGGGGCGCAAGCTCGCGTGCCACCGCCTTGGTAAGCCCTATCACGCCCGCCTTGGAGGCAGCGTAGTTGGCTTGCCCGGCATTGCCCATTAGGCCCACGACCGAGCTCATGTTGATGACGCAACCGCCGCGCTGACGCATAAAGGTCTTGGTGAGCGCGCGCGTCGTGTTGAACGTGCCCTTGAGATTGACATCGAGCACGCGGTCGAAGGCATCGTCGCCCATACGCATGAGCAGGCCATCGCGGGTGATGCCGGCGTTGTTGACAAGCGCCCAAATGGAGCCAAAGTCGTTGAGGACCGTCTCCACGCACGCGTTGACGGCATCGGGCTCGGCCACGTCACATTGATATGCGCGCGCCGTGGCGCCAGCCGCCTCGCAGGCTTCGCACGTCTCACGCGCCGCATCGACGCTTCCGGCATAGATGACGGCGATATCAAAGCCGTCCTCCGCCAGGCCCACGGCACAAGCGCGACCGATACCGCGCGAGGCGCCCGTGACCAGCGCCACGCGACGCGAGTCGATGCGCTCGAGCGCGCCGTTGTTCAAGTTGCCCATGTCATTCCTTTCGGGTTACAGCCCTATGGGCTATGCGAGCTCGTTGGCAATAGCTGCGACCTGTTCTGCCGTTTCGCACGAATACACGCGAACGTCGCTCAACGTACGCTTGACCAAGCCGGACAGCGTTTTGCCAGGGCCGACCTCAATAAACGTATCGATGCCTTGATCCTGCAGAGCATGCAGCGTGTCGACCCAGCGCACGGCATGACTCACCTGGTTGGCAAGCATCTCCGCTGCCGCCTGCGGGTCGGCCGGATAGGGCGCCGCTGTCATATTTGCCATAACAGGAATGAGCAGCGGGGACGGCGCGTGACCGGCCTCGATATATGCAGCAAGGCCACAGGTCGCCTCGGCCATATAGGGGCTATGGAATGCACCCGACACCGCGACCTTCATGGCGCGACCGCCAGCCTCTTTCACTAGAACGTCGAGCTCCTGCAGCGCCTCGGGCGCTCCGGCCACAACCGTCTGCTGGGGGCTGTTGTAGTTGACCGGCCAGCAGTCCTCGCCGGCCTGTTTTGCCAAGCCCTCGACCTGCGCCGCATCGAGTTTGATGACGGCGCGCATGCCGCCGGGGTGACGCTCGGCCGCCGTGGCCATCAATGCCGCGCGCTCACA
>JAIIUG010000109.1:0-5971 GCA_022739635.1 Collinsella sp.
TTCCTATGGTCACCTTGGTTTTTTGACGGCGGCCAGTCCCGAGGAACGCGATATTTTGCAGGTTGTGAGCGATGCCCTTTCCGGTGAGCTCCATGTGAGCCGCCGCGCCACCATCGCCGCGGATATCGTCTCGGTGCGCGATGACGGCACGAAGGACGTCGTGCGCACGTTTGCTCTCAACGATATGGCGCTCACGCGCGGGCCCCTGTCCGATATGGTCGAGTTTGACATCACGGTTTCCGGCCATCATATCGATCGCCTGCGCGGTGATGGTGTCGTCGTGTCGACGGCGACCGGCTCCACCGGCTATGCGCTGAGCGCCGGCGGTCCTATCGTGAGCCCCGATTACACGGGTATGGTTTGCGTGCCCATCGCTCCGCATACTATTCAGGCTCGCGCCTTCTTGACCTCGCCAAGCGATGTCGTCGAGATCTTCATGTCCGACGACCGCCCGAGCGTGCCTGCCATCGCTATCGACGGACAGTTTATTACCTGCGACGGCACGGTCGAGAGCGTGGCTGTGCGTCGCGGTCCCGGCGATGTGCTGCTGCTCGACTACGGCCCCGAGAGCTTCTATAACTCGGTGAGCCGCGTGTTCTATGGAGTGCGCCATGATCGATGAGCTGCAGGTTTCCAACATTGCACTCATTCGCGAGGCGACGTTGGTTCCGAGCGCGGGTCTAACGGTTCTGACCGGAGAAACCGGTGCCGGTAAGACCGCACTGCTCTCGGCGCTCAAGCTCATTTTGGGCGAGCGCGCGGATTCGTCGACGGTGCGCGAGGGCGAGGCGCTCGCTAGCGTCGAGGCGCGCCTGTTCGACGGCCCGCACGACACGGAGGGCTTCACCGTTCAGCGCAGCCTTTCTGCCGAGGGTCGCAGCCGTGTCAAGATTGACGGCCGTATCGCCAGCGTGCGCGAGCTTTCCGAGTGCGTCGGCGTGATGATGGATTTATGTGGCCAGCATGAACATCAGCGTCTGCTCGACCCGGCGCACCATGTTGCCATGGTCGATGCTTGGGCTGGGCGCGCGGCGCTTGAGGCGCTCGAGAAGTATCGCACCTGCTTTAAGTCTTCGCGTGCCGCCGCCAAGGAGCTTCGCCGTGTGGAGGAAGCCTCACGCGCGCAGGGGAGTCGCGTCGAGGAAGCGCGTTTTGCCCTTGAGCGTATCGCCGAGGTCGACCCCAAGCCAGGCGAGTACGAGGAGCTCGAGGAGCTGCTGCCGCGTTCGGAGCACGCCGAGGTCTTGGTGGCGACGGCCAACGAGGCCCATGCATCGCTTGCTGCCGAGGGGGGAGCGCTCGATGCCGTGAATGGCGCCGTGGCAGAACTGTCGCGCATGGCTACCGTCGATCGCAAACTGGGTGTCATCGCCGACGCACTTTCGGATGCCTGCATCTCACTCGAGGATTGCGCCAACGAGCTGCGTGCTTATCGCGATGGCGTTGCGTTCGATCCTCGCGAGCTCGCTCGCATGCGCGAGCGGTATTCCGACCTCAAGGGCCTGCTGCGTCAGTGGGGTCCCACCATGGACGATGTATTTGCCATGCGTGACCGCTCGCGGGAGTTGTTATCGCTGGTGGACGATGGTGACGAGCAGATTAGGAAGGCACGCGAGGCACTCGGCGCGGCGGAGCACGAACTGTTCGCCGCCGCCAAGGCGCTTAAGCGCGCGCGCAATACGGCAGCCCCGCGTTTTTGCCACGAGGTGGGTCGTCAGATGGCACGCCTCGAGATGGGCGGCGCTGAGCTGGTTTGGGAGTCGCGTGATCTTCCGCGTGCCGAGTGGACGCCGGCGGGGCCTTCGAGCTACGAGCTTTTGTATCGCAGCGGCGCCGGATTGACGCCGCGTCCCTTGCGCCGCATTGCGTCGGGCGGCGAACTGAGCCGCGTTATGTTGGCGAGCAAGGTTGTCCTCGGTAATGCGGACGGCGTCGACACGCTGGTATTTGACGAGGTCGATGCCGGTGTCGGTGGTTCCACGGCTCGTGCTCTTGCTGGCGTGCTGGCCGATCTTGCCGCCACGCATCAGGTCATCGTCGTAACCCACCTGGCGCAGGTTGCGGTCATGGCCGACAAGCATTACGTGGTCAGCAAGGAGCCAGGCGACGTTCCTCAGACGCATCTGGACGAGGTGACTGGGGATGCCCGTACCGCAGAGATCGCTCGCATGCTGAGCGGCGATCAATCGGAGGCAAGCCTGGCGCACGCCAGGCAGATGCTGGAAGATGCTCGAGGTTAGAACGACCCGGTGGTGTTGGGGGCAAAATATCAGTAATTCTTGCCTCGCTACTTGTCCGTCTGGCCCGACCGTCAAAAAACTATGTCGGTTTACTACGATGAATCGGCATAGCTCGAGCACGGCTAAAATTGCAAAAAGAAAACCGCAGGTAGAAAGCCTGCGGTTTTCTTTAACAATGCGATGTGATTGCATGTTCCGATTTCATCGTAGTAAACCGGCATAGTTTTGTGGGAACGGCACATAACGTCCCCCGCTAAAACCTACTCTACGACCTTATCCGGTTGAATGAGCTCCTCGTAGTAGCTGATGTGCTCTCGGGCGTCCTCGATTTCGGGCAGCAGGAAGTTGTAGATGACCTCGATGATCATCGTGGCGCTCATCTTGGAGAACGCGAAGTCGCCCGTTGTCAGCAGCGCCTCGTGATTGACGGTATTAAAGGTGTAGTCGGCTAGGCGCGCAAGTGGAGACTTGCTGTCACTGCTGATGACGACCACGGTGGCACCGCAGTCGCGAGCCGCTTTTGCCATGCGATTCAGACGGCGCGACTTGCCGGAGTTCGAGATCAGCACGATAACGTCGCCGGGGCGCAACGTGAGCGCGAAACCAATCGAGGTCTCGCTGATGGTGCTTGCCATGCAGCGAAGGCCAAGCTGCGAAAACTTAAACGTCGCGTCGAGCGCAACGGCGTTGGTGTTGCCTACGGCCGCAAACTCAATAACGCCCGCATTCTTTAACGCGTGTACAACGGCCGTTAGCGTATCGTGGTCAATCCCGTCGATGGTCGCGTTAAGCTCGCTGACCTTGGCAGCCAAGATATTTTTAAGGCTCTGCTCCATGTTGTCGAGCGAGACCTCGTCGGTCAGGCCCTCGTTGCGCTGACTCTCCAAGTCGCGTGCCAGCGAAAACTGAAAGCTGCGGAAGCTGCCAAAGCCCAGCTTGCGGCAAAAGCGCGAAACCGTCGCCTCGGACGTGGCGGCGGCTCGTGAGAGCTGTGCGGCCGTCAGGCGCGGCGCCTCGGACTGGTGCTCCAATATATAGTCGACAATGCGCTGCTCGGATCCACTATATCCCTGATGAGTGCTAATAAGGGAGAGCGCGCTCTTGCTGCTATCGGTCATGGATGGCTCCTGGTTGGCATGAAAATTGGACTCGTTTTTCAATGCCATAGTATACGGGCATTTTCAATTACAAGATACACCTTGCCGTTTCAAGTGTTGATGGTAAACTTTCACCTACCGTTTACGGTTATGAAAGAACCTTCCAACGGAGAATTGCGCCTTGTCTCTTCTCACGCGGACGGTAGGTTGGTATCTTTCAGTTGTGGAAAAGCGCGCAAGGACGCGCGTGTAGGGGAGCGCCTGCGGGTGCAAAACTTAAAAAGGAGGGACACATGGCTAAGTTTGACATCATCGCCGCGACCGGTTGCCCGACCGGCATTGCGCACACCTTCATGGCGAAGGAGGCGCTGGAGAAGGCAGCTGCCGAGCGCGGTCTGACCATTAAGGTCGAGACCCATGGCCAGGTCGGTGTCGAGAACGAGCTCACGAAGGGTGAGATCGCCGGTGCCAAGGCCGTCGTCGTCGCAGCCGATAAGGATGTCCAGGCGGAGCGTTTCGCCGGTAAGCGCATGGTTTCCGTTGGTGTTTCCAAGGCCTTGTCCGTTGAGGCTGCCGGTAAGCTGATCGACCGCGCGCTCGCCGCCAAGGGTGACGACACGGTTGCCGCTGCCGCCGATGTCGAGGATGAGGTCGAGGAGAAGGAGTCCATGGGCCACGTCATCTACAAGCATCTCATGAACGGCGTCAGCCACATGCTGGTCTTCGTCGTCGCCGGTGGTGTCCTGACCGCCGTTTCGTTCCTGTGGGGCATCACGTCCTTCGATTCGACGGCTGCCGACTATAACAGCTTTGCCGCTATGCTCAAGATCATCGGCGGCATCGCAATGAACCTCATGGTTCCCGTGCTTTCCGCCTACATCGCCGAATCCATCGGCAAGCGCCCGGCGCTCGTCCCCGGCTTTGTTGCCGGTATGATCGCCATCCAGGGCCTGCCCGTTAACGCCGAGACCGGCATGATTGACGCCGGCGGCGCCGGCGTGGGCTTCGGCTTCCTGGGCGGCATCGTCGGCGGCTTCCTCGCTGGCTATGTCATCGTTCTGCTTGAGAAGGTCTTCTCCAAGCTGCCCAAGAATCTGGACGGCCTCAAGGCTATCTTCCTGTACCCGCTGTTCTCGACGGCTATCGTCGGCCTGGTCATGCTCGGCATCTCCGGCCCCATGGCTGCCATCAACACCGCCATGATGGACTTCCTCAAGGGTCTGTCTGCCTCTGGTGCCATTGTCCTGGGCCTTGCCATCGGCTGCATGTGCGCCGTTGACATGGGCGGCCCGGTCAACAAGGCTGCTTACGTCACCGGTACCGCTATGCTCACCGAGGCCCTGGCCGCCGGTGTCGGCACCGACACCTATAACTTCGGCACCAACTTCATGGCTGCCGTCTCCGCCGCTTGCATCGTTCCGCCGCTGATCACCACCTTCGCCGTCGTTGTCGGCAAGAAGTACTTCAGCCAGGAGGATCACGACGCCGGTGTCGTCAACCTCATCCTTGGTTGCACCCACATCACCGAGGGCGCCATCCCGTTCATGACCAAGAACATCTGGCCGGTCATGCCCATCATGATGCTCGGTTCCTCTATCGCTTCGATCCTGACCATTATGTTCAACGTTCACGATCCGGCGCCTCACGGTGGCTTCCTGGTCCTGCCCGTTGTCGAGAATGGTCCGCTGTGGGTCCTCGCGATCCTCATCGGCGCTGTGGTCGGTGGCATCCTGTTCGTGGCCTTCAAGAAGTATGACTTCGAGAAGAACCAGAAGGCCGCTCCCGCCGCCGCTGCTCAGCCGGTCGAGGCCCCCAAGGCTGCTGCCGTCGAGGCCCCCAAGGCCGAGGCTGCCGACTTCGTGAAGGTCGAGAACGTCTTTGTCGCCGAGGACTTCGCTTCTCGTGACGAGGCCCTGAGCTTCGTCTCCAACCAGGCCGTCAAGGCCGGTGTCGCCAACGACGCCGACGCTGTGATGAACGCCTTCCTGGCCCGCGAGGCCGAGGGCACCACGGGCATGATGGAGGGCTTCGCCATCCCGCATGCCAAGTCCGACGCCATTTCCGAGGCTGCCGTCATCGTCGTCAAGGACGAGTCCGGAGTGACCGGTTGGGACACCATGGACGGCGCTCCCGTCAACGTGGCCATCGCCCTGCTCATCCCGGGCGCTCAGGCTGGCACCACGCACCTCAAGATCCTGTCCAAGGTCGCCGAAGCGCTCATGGACGAGGACTTCCGTGCCACCGTCAAGGGTTCCACCGACGCCGCCGAGATCGCTAAGACGATCAACGCCCGCCTGGTCTAATCCAGCAGTCAGCGAATAATATCGCCCCCTGTAAAAAGGCGGAGACCCTCACCAGGGCCTCCGCCTTTTTCTTCCCAACTCGGCACTTAGGGACGCTCCTTTTCTGCCAGCAGTTTGGGACACCCCTCAGTCCACAAGAGGGTATAGATAGGCTCCATCAACTAGATCAACCAGGCGAACAAAAAAAGCCAGAATTCCGTTCGCACGATATTGCTCTGGACCGACCGAGTTTCCGCAGCTTGCTCGCCCACAGGGGGCCGGGCGCGGGCTGTGAGATTTATCGCGAGTTCCGCACGAGCCGAAGAGCACTTAATGTGCTCTTCGTGCGAGC
>JAIIUG010000012.1:0-36554 GCA_022739635.1 Collinsella sp.
CCGGCCGATCCGGCCCTCAGGGTATCGGATTCCCACATTCATCCGAACATGTTCGGATGAATGTGGGAGGTGTTCGGATGAAGTTGATAATCAAGGCATGTGCAATAGGCAATCTTGACCGATTACCGATTTCTCACCTGGCTACACAAAGCGGTACCATATATACGGCGAGGTGCGAGGGGCTGAAACATCTTATGAAAGATCAAGAATCTTTTTATGATCATGTGCGAGCTGGCGAGAGCAAGCTCAACGATCTCGAAAGCGAGATCATGCGCTACATCATCGAGCTGCGTGATGATATTGACGATGTCACGCTTAAGAGCGTTGCTGAACGATTCTTTGTCGCTCCCAATACAATCGTCAGGCTTGCCCATAAGCTTGGCTTCTCGGGGTTTACGGAGCTCAAACAATCGTATTCCGCCTCGCTCGACCGCAATCGATTCACTATCGAGACACTTCCTCTTGATACCCAGCTCGTGCAGACCAAAGATCTGCTTAACGACCGGGTCATCGACTCGGTTGTGAGTCTTATCCAGGACGCCTCGCATATTGTGTTCTTCTGCTCGGGCTTTTCGAAATATCCGTGCCTCGAGATGGCTGAAAAGCTCAAAATAATGGGCAAGAATACCGATACGCTCAGTGAACGCCACGTCATGAGGCATTACGCAGAACTCCTCGGCAAAAACGACCTGGTCTTCAGCGTTTCCGTAAGCGGCGAGACGCAGGTGTCTATTGACGCCACATCGATAGCCAAAACGCGCGGATGCAAGGTCGTCACGCTCACCGGCTTTTCTCGAAATTCTCTCTCGAAACTAGCCGACTACCCTATCTACACCGTGCAAAAAGAAATCCGCTTGGGCAGCATGGACCTCGACAGTCGATTGATGTTCTATTACGTTTTCGAATTGATATTTGAGCGCTACTTCAAACTGGCCAAGAAATAAAACTTGGCATGCGCCCGGCTTCGACTCTTTAGCAGCCTTCTATATGAAAGGTATCGTTCTATGCAACGTGTACTGTTTATCTGTTATGGAAATATCTGCCGCTCGACGATGGCTGAGTCGGTGTTTACCGAGCTCGTGCGCCGCGCCGGGCGCGAGGCGGAGTTTGTCATCGATTCCGCAGCGACCTCAACCGAGGAGATCGGCAACCCGCCGCACCATGGCACGGTCGCCAAGCTGCGCGAAGTCGGGATTCCCGTCGTCGCACATCGCGCACGTCAGGTGCGTCGCGCGGAGTATGGCGACTGGGATCGCATTGTTTATATGGATGCCGAGAACGCGCGTGGCCTGCGTCGCATCTTTGGCGACGACCCCGACGGCAAGATTACGCGCTTGCTCGATTGGACCGAGCGCCCCGGCGACGTAGCCGATCCCTGGTACACCGGCAACTTCGATGCCACCTACCGCGACGTGCTCGCCGGCTGCACCGCTATGCTCGAGCAGCTGTAGGTTCGCGGACGCACGAACCTCGCGAGCCGCGTCATCGGCATACAGATCGAGCGTGGATGGCGGATGCGACAAAGGCACTATCCCTTTGTCGCATCGGGGACTGTCCCTAGACCGGCTTGACCTCCAGCTTTATCCCCTCGGCACAAGAGTCGCCCAAAACATCCGAAAGGGCCCAGGTCGCATACAGAGGCAGATAGAGAACAGCTCCGTTGCGCTCAACGTTGCCTCTCGAGAAAACAATCCCGCGTTTTACGCCATACTCGGCCGTTTCAAGCACATGGCCGAGTGCGGCGTGCGCGTGGTAATAGGAGCCCGATTTAACCTCGATCGGAACAGCCGTTCCATCCGGTCCGTCGACCACAAAGTCCACTTCGCCGCGCTTCTTTGTCTGATAGTAGTAAAGCTGGCGATTTTGGGCAGTCAGCTGCTGGGCCACCACGTTTTCGTAAATACCGCCCAGATTGGGTTCCTTGCTATCAAGATACGCCGCCTGGGCGACGCCAACGGGGTAGCGCGCCATCAACATGCCCGTATCCGATTGGTATAGCTTGAACTGCGATGGCCGTGCCGTCTTGAGCAGGGGCGACTTTGGCTCGGTTACGATATCGGCCTTGAGAGCAACGCCGGCATCGACAAGCCAGACAAAATCTCGCTGGTACTTGTCGTAATGCGCTTTGGGGTCAATGGAATTGAGCACGAAGCGTTTGTTTTCGCCCTCGAGCATAAGAGGGAGCTGATCGTAAATGCTCTGCACCTGAAGGGCTCGCCCGCTTGCATACTTGGAGATATCCCGCCGGTACTGTTCGTTGAGCTCTGACTGTAGCTGACGAACAGAGGCAAGGTCGCCCCGCGTGTCAAGGAAACGCTGCACGACCTCTGGCATTCCGCCGACAACGGTATAGGTCCTGAAGTTTGCCATCATCGCGTCATGAATGTAATCAGGAATGGGCTTCTCGCTGATACACGCGTCGTGTATCGTTTGGCGAGCCCCCTCGCTCACCCCGATCGCCCAGCAAAACTCCTCAAAATCGAGCGGGAACATCCTAAGCTCGTGAACATATCCCACGGGATAGGACCTAACGCCCTTGAACTGGGTCCCGAGCATTGACCCCGAAAACGCCCAGCGACACCTCCCGTCCTCAACAAGGAACTTTGCCATCGTCATGATGTCGGGGGCCTCTTGGACCTCATCGATAAACACGAGCGTTTTGCCCGGTGCTATCGGCTTTCCCGAGAGAAGCGTCACCCTGCTGATGAAATCGTCGGCATCCCGTGCCTCGAGAAGAGCATCTTTTGCCTGGCGATTTTCCATGAGGTTGAGCTCGATGTAGGTTGCATGGCTGGCTTTGCCAAATGCGCGAATCGAATAACTTTTGCCGATCTGGCGAGAACCCGTAATGAATAAGGCCTTTTGCTCGGCAGACTTCAGCCAACGCTCCAGCTCTGCCGCTATTTTCCTACGCAGCATAGGCTCTCCCCTCAGTGTCATCAAATGAAATGCAAGGTTTATATGCTTGATTATCGATGAAATGCAGAGTTTTAGAACCTAATATCGGATGAAATGCAGAGATTTAGGATTATAGGCAAAAAAGAAGGGGCACCATCGGCGGATGCGACAAAGGGCCCGCCCCTTTGTCATATCCGGCTATTCGTCGACGATCTTGGCAAGCCAGACGTTCAACGTGTCGACCTCGGGACAGCAGAACTTTGCCGTACCGGGCTCGTTGCCAGGCACGGTTCCGCCGTAGCGCAGGATATCGATATAGGGAAAGCCCACGTGACATGCCATGGAACACATCTTGCCGCGGTCGCGGTCGAAGTCGAAGACGTCACCCGGCTTGTGCCCGTGATGGCAGCGGCATGTGCCCAGCTGGTCCACGCAGCTCACGCGGATACGCGGCCGCTTGCCACGCGGCGCGCCGAGCGGCCTGTTCTCGCCCGCAGGCTTGACGCCGTCCTCGCCAGCATTACTCATGGTCAATCACATCCAGGCAGGCCTCGATGGGAAGACCAGCCGACTTGTCCTCTTGGTCGGCATTGCGCTCGATAAGCTCAGCCACCACACGCATGGCATCGGACGTCGCGCGCTGCAGACTCCAACCTGCCATAACGCGGCCGACGAGCACCGCCGAGAACGTGTCGCCCGTGCCCGGGAAATAGACCGGAATGAGCTCAAAGGGAATCATAAAGTACTCCCCCGCTACATGGTCGTAACCGATAACCGCGTTCGTGCCATTGACCACGGCGCTCGTAATGACCACCGACTTGGCACCCAGCTCGCGCACGGCGTCCACAAGGGCGCGGCCCTCATCGGGCGTAATTTCCTCGGCAATAGGCCTATCGGCAAGCAGGCACGCCTCGGTATAGTTAGGCACCGCGTAGTCTGCGCACTCCAGAAGATGCCGCATAAGGCCAATCGTGGACTCGGGCACGCCCGCATAGAGCTTGCCGTTGTCGCCCATGATGGGGTCGACGAACACCTTGGTGCCCTTTTGCGCGCGGCGGTGGCAAAAGTCCGAGATGATGCGCGTCTCTTCCTCGGTCACGATAAAGCCGGTCGAGATGGCGTCGAACTCAAAGCCGAGCTCCTCCCAGATGGCAAGACTCTGACGCACGTACTCCGTGGTGTCGTGGATGTAGAACTTGGGGTAGTTGAGCGTGTCGGAAACGAGCGCCGTCGGCAGGTTATGGATACGGTAGCCCATGTGCGACAGCACCGGCAGCATGGCGGAAAGCGCGACCTTGCCGTAACCGCACATATCGTTAATCAGCAGCAGCTGAGTGTTCTTCATGAGGGTCTCCCTTGTTTCGGGCACAGCGCAGCAGCGCCACAGTGCGACTAAGTGTAGCGCAGGAGGCGTTGTGGGCGGAGGCGAGCGGTACGAAGGGCAAATTGTTGCGGAAAGGTTTCGGAAATGGGGGCTGTTTGCTCCATAGCGGCCTAGTTGATGCTACTCATATAGCGCCATTTCAAAACTATGCCTATTTACTACGTTTAACCGCCCGCCTCCAACCACAACGAATTTCTCTCCAACAAAACCGCAGGTAGATAGCTTGCGTTTTTTCAGAAACAGCTGTTGTGGTCAGCGATGCTGGATTCATCGTAGTAATTAGGCATAGTTTTTGGCAAGGCCGCTTCGAAAGGCATCATCGCAGCCCAAAACGATACCTTTTCCTTCGGCCCCAAGGGATCAGATTGCCGCTTAGGAGCGTTTGCAGCGTCGAGCGGTTACGGCGTTTGGTAAAACGCCGTAACTTAATAAGTTTGGTACCTTGACATTTATTTCTTGCACTCCTAAATTAGTTAGGCACAAAACAATTGCACTACCTAACTAAAGAAAGGAGCGACACCATGTGCGATGACCACATCGGCCTCTGCCCCCACACGCCGGGCGGCGACCCCCATGAACCCGCAGATGCGCCCGCGGCACAGTCCCAATCAGACGCGCTCGCCAAGCACATCCTAAACGGGCTGGGCTTCTGCGGCCACTTTCTGCACTTTCACGGCGGCGGCGCCTCGGGAAAGGCCCCCATCGTCTGCTTGCTCGCCAAGCAGCCAAACGGCGAGATGTCACAGCAGGAACTAGGCCTGCACTTTGATCTTAAGCCCGGTTCGCTTTCCGAGATTCTCTCCAAGATCGAATGCGCCGGCCTTATCGAGCGCAGCCGCAATCCCAAAGACCGGCGGCAGCTCACCATTCGCCTGACCGAAGCGGGATGGGAAAAGGCCCACGTAGAGCAGGCGGCCCGCATTCGCTTTAGAGAGCAGGCCTTTAGCGCGCTCACCCACGACGAGCGCGAGGACCTCGCCGAAATGCTCGATAAAATCCGCGTAACCTGGGAGGAACTGGATGATTAAAACCCTTATGGGCAGCATCCGCGATTACATGAAGGTCACGATCGCCACACCGCTGCTGGTGCTTGGCGAGGTAATCTGCCAGATGATGATCCCGTTTATCACCGCCGACATGATCGACGCCATCAAGGACGGCACCGCCGTTACCGAGATGCTGCCCACCGCCGGCCTTCTGGTGCTCATCGCGCTGACGTCGCTCGCCTTTGGCGCCGCCGCGGGCATCACCTGCAGCCATGCGAGCTGCGGCTTCGCCAAGAACCTGCGTCACGACCTGTTCTACAAGATCCAGACGTTCAGCTTTGCCAACATCGATGAGTTCTCGAGCTCCTCGCTCGTCACCCGCCTCACCACCGACATCAACAACGTGCAGCAGGCCTTTATGATGATCATCCGTATCGCCGTGCGCGCGCCGCTGGTATTGATCTTCGCCTTTACCATGGCGTTTATCATGGGCGGCAGCGTTGCCATGGTCTACCTGGTCATCATTCCGCTGCTGGGCTTTGGACTGTTCTTTATCATCTTTAAGGTGCGCCCCATCTTCTCGCGCGTCTTCCACAAGTACGACGCGCTCAACGAATCCGTTGAGGAAAACGTCACCGGCATGCGCGTGGTCAAGAGTTACGTGCGCCAGGACTACGAGAAGGAGAAGTTCGCCACCGCCGCGCGCGACGTCCAGATGGACTTCACCCGCGCCGAGAAGCTGCTCGCCTTCAACAACCCCATGATGAACATCTGCGTCAACGGCGCGTTCGTCGTCATCATCTACCTGGGTTCCAAGCTCATCATCACGAGCCAGGGCACCCTGTTCGACGTGGGCCAACTCTCCTCGACCTTTACCTATGGTTTCCAGATTCTCATGAGCCTGATGCAGCTGTCGATGATCTTTGTCATGGTGACCATGGCCGACGAATCGGCACACCGCATTACCGAGGTGCTGGCTGCCGAGCCCACGATCGCCGATCCCGCCGAGCCCGTGCTCGAGGTTGCCGACGGCTCCATCGACTTTGACCACGTGAGCTTTAAGTATTCCGAGTACGCGAAGCGCCAGGCGCTCGACGATATCGACCTGCATATTAAGAGCGGCGAGACCATCGGCATTATCGGTGGCACCGGCTCGGCCAAGTCGACGCTCGTAAACCTGATCGCCCGCCTGTACGATGTCACGGAGGGCACCGTGCGCGTGGGCGGCGTGGACGTGCGCGACTACGACCTGGACGCGCTGCGCCACCAGGTAGCCATGGTGCTGCAGAAAAACGTGCTGTTTAGCGGCACCATCGCCGAGAACCTGCGCTGGGGCGACCCGAACGCCACCGACGAGGAAGTCCGCGAGGCCGCACATCTGGCCTGCGCCGACGAGTTTGTCGACGGCTTCCCCAAGGGCTACGACACCTGGATTGAGCAGGGCGGCTCCAACGTTTCCGGCGGTCAGAAGCAGCGCCTTTGCATCGCGTGTGCCCTGCTGCGTCGCCCCAAGATCTTGATCCTGGACGACTCCACGAGCGCCGTCGACACCAAGACCGACGCCAAGATCCGCGAGGGCCTGGCGAGCTATCTGCCCAACACGACCAAGCTCATCATCGCCCAGCGTATTAGCTCCGTGCAGGATGCTGACCGCATCATCGTCATGGAGGGTGGCCGCATCAAGGACATCGGCAACCATGACGAGCTGCTCAAGACGAGCGAGATCTACCGCGAGACCTTTACCTCGCAGAACAAGATGAGCGCCGAGGGCGAGGATGCGGGCGAGACCGCTGCAGCCGGCACCGAGGCATCTGTATCGCAAGCCCAGACCCAGGAAGGAGGCGAGGCACATGAGTAAGGCAGCTACCGCCGAGCGCGCACGCAACCGCAAGGGCGGCACCATGACGCGCCTGATCAAGATGCTCTTTGGCTTCTACCCGGTGCTTTTGCCCCTCGTCGTCGCCGGCGTGGTGCTCTGCGCCATCATCAATTCCATCGGCGCGACGTTTCTCCAGAGCGCGCTGCAAGTCATCAGCGAATCATGGCAGTCGGGCGACTGGACGGCCGCGCAGCCCAAAATTCTGAAGCTTGTGACCACCCTCGGCTGCATCTACGCCGTGGGTGTCGCGTCTTCGCTCTTCTGGAACCGCGCCATGGCCGTCATCACGCAGGGCTCGCTCGAGAAGCTGCGCGAAAAGATGTTCAACCGCATGCAGGACCTGCCGATTCGCTACTTCGACACGCACCAGCGCGGCGACATCATGAGCCATTACACCAACGACATCGACACGCTGCGCCAGATGATCAGCCAGTCGCTGCCTAACCTGCTCATGACGATCATCGTCATCGTCACCGTGCTCTTCATCATGCTGTATTACAGCGTGTGGATGTGCTTGGTCATTATTGCCGGCGTCGCCTTTATGGCCTTTATGACCAAGCTGCTCGGCTCCAACTCCGCGCGCTTCTTTATCGCGCAGCAGACCGAGCTCGGCGTGGTCGAGGGCCATATCGAGGAAGTCATGAACGGCCAGAAGGTCGTCAAGGCGTTCTGTCACGAGTCCGCCGCTGAGGCCGATTTTGACGAGCGCAACGAGAAGCTCTTCGAGGTCTCGCAGAAGGCCAACATGTACGCCAACATCCTCATGCCGATCCTCGGGAACCTGGGCGACCTGCTCTACGTGCTGGTCGCGCTGACCGGCGGCATCTTCCTGGCGCTGGGCGTGCCCAACCTGAGCCTCTCGGGCCTGCCGCTCTCGATCGCCGTGGTGGTACCGTTCCTCAACATGACCAAGCAGTTCTGCGGCCAGATCGGCCAAATCTCGATGCAGATCAACGCCGTGGTCATGGGCCTTGCCGGCACCGAACGCATCTTTGAGCTGCTCGACGAGGAGCCCGAGGCCGACGAGGGCTACGTGACGCTCGTCAACACGCAGGTCAACCCCGATACCTGGCAGCTCGAGGAGGCTGACCACCACACCGGCATGTGGGCGTGGAAACATCCGCACCGCGCAACCGGCGAGATCGAGTACGTGCCGCTGCGTGGCGACCTGGTCATGGACAACGTCGACTTTGGCTACACGCCCGACCACGAAGTGCTGCACGGCGTGTCCGTGTTTGCCAAGCCGGGCCAGAAGATCGCGTTTGTCGGCGCCACCGGAGCCGGCAAGACGACCATCACCAACCTCATCAACCGCTTCTACGACATCGCCGACGGCAAGATCCGCTACGACGGCATCAACGTCAACAAGATCCGCAAGGCCGACCTGCGCCGAAGCCTGGGCGTCGTGCTGCAGGACGTGAACCTGTTCACCGGCACCGTGATGGATAACATCCGCTACGGCAACCTGGACGCCACCGACGAGGAGTGCATCGCGGCGGCCAAGCTCGCGGGCGCCGACGACTTTATCACCCGCCTACCCGACGGCTACGACACTATGCTCACCGGCAACGGCGCGCAGCTGTCGCAGGGCCAGCGCCAGCTGATTTCGATCGCACGCGCCGCCGTCGCCGATCCGCCGGCAATGATTCTGGACGAGGCCACGTCGAGCATCGATACCCGCACCGAGGCCATCGTGCAAGCCGGCATGGACAAGCTCATGGAAGGCCGCACGACGTTTGTCATCGCGCACCGCCTCTCCACCGTGCGCAACTCCGACGCAATCATCTGCCTGGACCACGGCCGCATCATCGAGCGCGGCAACCACGACGAACTGATCGCCAAGCGCGGGTATTACTACCAGCTGTACACGGGTGCATTTGAGCTCGAGTAGATAGGCTTGTTCCACGGAGGTCTCCCAGGCGGGCCGGGGTGTAACCTCCGTGCTCAAACATTCTCGCTTCGCTGCGAAACTGCGCGCGGAAGTTACACCCCGGCCCGCCTGGGAGACCTCCTGCGCGCAATCAGCCCGTCGTTTAAAACGGAATAAAAGTTTGTGAGGCCCTGGCCGTTTGGCCAGGGCCTCGTTTTGTGTAAGCTACTTGAGGAGTTGGGCCATGGCGTTGACGAATTTTTGCACTTGTAAGGTGGGCTCGAGCGGATAGTGCAGATAGACCGGCACCTCGCGGCCGCATAGGAACGGCACGCCCACAAAGGCCGGGTGCACGCCCGACCATGCGCCGCAGGTAAGTACCGCGTCGCCCTTTTCCTCGGCCTCGTTAAAGAGCGCGAAGTCGAAGCTATCGACGTCGATGACATCCACACCGCCGTCGGCCAACAGATCGATGCGCAGGCTGTCCATGGCGTCGTTGCCGTGGCGCAGTACGCGCAGACGCATACCCTCCAAGTCGGCGACCGTAATGCGATTCTTGCGCGCCAGCGGGCTCGTGCGCGGCACGTCGATATAAAACGGCACATTGACGATGCGGAGCTTTTGGCAGGCATCACCCCAGCGTGGGGTAGAAAAACTCGACTGCACCACATCGACCTCGCGGCCCAAGCTGCGCATGACGGTCTCGCGCTCGTCGTAGAGGTCGCTCACCGGCACGATCTCAAAACGCAGCGACGGCTCCAGCTCGTGCACGCCCGTCCACATTGAAAGCGTCTGACGCCCCGGGCACATCATCGATACGCCTAAGCGCACCGCACCGCCATCGCCCGCCGCTCGCCGGGCACGACGCAGTGCGTCCTCGGACTGGCGCATGATCGAGCGCGCGTCGTCCACCAGTAGCGCACCAGCCGGCGTCACCTTAACGCCCGAATGTGAGCGCTCGAACAGCGTGATGCCGAACTCGGCCTCGAACCCCGATACCTGTTTGACGAGCGCCGGGGTCGACACGCGCAGCTTTACCGCAGCGCGCGAGAAGCTTCCCAGCTCCGCGGCGGCCGATATGGCCTCAAGTCGTCGATCGTACACGTCATCTCTCCGTTTTCGCACGTACGGCCACACGGTGCCGCAGGGGGTCGTTTTCGCAGGTCACGCGCTCAGCACAGGCAAACTGCAGCGCACGGTGTAAATCTACGGTTAACGCCATTCTAACAAATATGCAATTCACCTGCGCAAACGCAAAGCATACGATAACCAGCGAAAACCACGTGGGTCGGTTAATGGGAGCGACTCACTGGGAGGCACAAGAAGGGAAGTTCCTATGAGCAATTGGCTTAAGCTCGAGGGCGATGTCTGCGCCGTGACCGGCGCACTCGGCGGTATGGGCGCCGAGATCTGCCGCGAGTTCGCCCGCAATGGCGCCAACGTCGTCATGCTCGACCTGGACGAGGAGAAGGTCAAGGCCGCTGCCGCCGACCTCGCTGCCGAGTTTGGCATCCACGCCGAGGGCTACAAAATGAACGCCACCGACGAGGCCGAGGTTCAGGCCGCCGTCGACGCTACCATCGCCAACTTCGGCCGCGTCGACGTCCTCGTGAACACCGCCGGCATCCTGCGCTTCGCCGCTATGGAGGACCTGCCGCTGAGCGACTGGGAGCAGGTGCTCAACGTCAACCTCACCGGCTACTTCATCACCTCGCAGCGCTTTGGTCGTGAGATGATCAAGGCCGGCCAGGGTCGCCTGGTGCACATCTCGACCGTCGCCAGCCACTCCCCCGAGACGTTCTCGGGCGTGTACAGCTCCACCAAGGCCGGCGTCAACATGATGTCCAAGATGCTTGCCGCCGAGTGGGGCCCGTACGGCGTGCGCTCCAACTGTGTCGAGCCCTGCTTCGTCAAGACCCCCATGTCGGCCAACTTCTACGCCGACCCCGAGGTCGAGAAGAGCCGCAGCCGCTTGATCGCCACACGCCGCATCGGCGAGGTCAGCGATATCGCCAACGCCGTCATGTTCCTGGCGTCCAAGCGCTCGGACTTCACCACCGGCGACGCCATCAAGGTCGATGGCGGTTTCTCCAACATGATGGGCGACCTCACCGCCAAGCCCGGCGGCCGTCGCGCATACGCCGACAACTACCTTAAGAACAAGGGTGTCGAGCTCTGGTCCGATGAGTCCGGCGTCGCTAAGCCGACCGACCAGTAAACCAACCCGGTAGAGAGGGGCGCGGGACAATCCCCCCCCCCTCCCCGCATCGATTAGAAAGAGTCCAATGGCTTCCACCAACTCCAACAAGGGTCGCGCCGTCGTGCTTTCCGCCGCGTGCGTTACCATGTTCTTCATCAGCTCCATCGCGCTGTATTCCGTCGTGAGCAAGAACCTGCTCGCCGTCTACCCCGAGTGGTCCAGCGCCCTTACCTGGGCCTTCCCCGTCTTCCAGACCATCATGGCCGTGACGGGCATCTTTGCCGGCCGCATCTCCGATAAGATCGGCCCCCGCAATGTTGTGATTGCCGCCGCCGTGTGCTACGGCGTGGGTTGGTTCATGTCCGGCACCGTCACCGAGCCGTGGCAGTTCTACCTGTGGTTCTCGCTCGTCGCCGCCGTCGGCAACGGCCTGGGCTACAACCCCGCCCTCACAACGGGTCAGAAGTGGTTCATCGACAAGAAGGGCCTCGCCTCCGGCATCACCCTGGCCGCTTCGACCGCCGGCCCCGCCGTGCTGTCCCCGGTGCTCGCCTCGCTGCTCATCCCGAGCCTTGGCATCTTCGGCGCGTTGAAGGCCCTCGGTGTCATCTTCTTTGTGATGATCGCCGCCTCCGCTCTGTTCCTGAAGGCCCCCGAGGCCGGTTGGCTGCCCGAGGGCTTCGAGGCCCCCAAGGGCGGCGCGCACGCCGGCACCTTCGGCGACCTCACCCCGGGCGAGATGGTCAAGACCCCGCGCTTCTGGGTCCTCATCATCACCTTCGCCTTTGCCGCCACCGCCGGCACCCTGCTCGTCGGCAAGGTTGCCTCCATCGCCGCCGTCCAGCTCTTCGCCGACCCCACGAGCGCCGCTGCCGTCGCCCTCGGCGGTGTGGTCGTCTCCGTCAACACCTGCGCCAACCTGGTCGGTCGTCTGTCCTTTGGTCAGATCATCGACAAGCTCGGTGCCTACAAGTCGCTGCTCATCAGCCTTATCGTCACCATCGTCGCGCTCGTCATCATGTCGATGAGCTTCACGCAGAGCATGTTCTTCGTGGCGCTCGCCCTGCTCGGCTTTAGCTTTGGCGCCCTGCTCGTCATCTACCCGCCGCTCACCGGTGGCGCCTTCGGCACCAGCAACATCGGCGTCAACTACGGCATCATGTTCCTGGGCTACGCCGCTTCCACCTGGATCAGCCAGCCCATCACCGCCGTGCTGTATCACGCCGAGGCCGGCAGCGCCGCCTACCAGCAGTCCTTCTACGGCGCCATCGTGATCGCCGCCATCGCCGTCGTGCTCACCGTCTACATGATGGTCTCCGACAGCAAGAAGAAGTCCGCTTAGTTTTGCTTGATGCGGCAAGGGCCGCCCCCTTGCCGCATTCCACCACCAGCATTAAGGAGTCGAAATGTCTGAGCTCAACCCCGTCCGCATTGCCGTTATCGGCGCCGGCGCCATGGGCCGCAACCACATCCGCTTTGTCACCGAGGAGCCCGAGGCCGAGCTCGTCGCCATCGCCGACGCCTTTGAGGGCGCCCGCGCCACGGCCGAGGCCGCCGACGTGCCTTTTTACACCGATCCTGCCCAGATGATGGACGAGGTCAAGCCCGAGGCCGTCATCATCGCCACCCCCAACGACCTGCACCTGGGCGTTGCCCGCGAGGCCGTGAAGCGCAATATTGTGCCGCTGGTCGAGAAGCCGATCTCCAACGACCTCGAGGATGCCCAGGCCTTTGCCGCCGAGGCCGAGACCGCCGGCGTGCCCGTGCTCGTGGGCCAGCACCGTCGCCACAATCCCTTCGTCAACAAAGCCAAGGAAATCATCGAGTCCGGCGAGTTGGGCAAGCTCACCGTGTCGAGCTTCCACTACATGATCTATAAGAACGACGAGTACTTCGACGTCGAGTGGCGCCGCAAGAAGGGTGCCGGCCCGATCCTGGTCAACCTGGTGCACGACGTCGACCTGCTCCGTTACCTGCTGGGCGAGCCCGTTGCCGTCCAGGGCATGCAGTCCAGCGCCGCCCGCGGTTTTGAGACCGAGGACTCCGCCGTGGTCAACGTCCGTTTTGCCGATGGCGCGCTTGCGAGCATGACCATCTCCGACGCCACCGCCAGCCCCTGGAACTGGGAGGCCACCGCTCGCGAGGACCCGCAGTACCGCCCCTTCGACGCCGACGCCTACTTTATCGGCGGCACTAAGGGCGCCCTTTCGCTGCCCCGCCTGCACCAATTCTCCTACGACGGCGCCTCCAACTGGCACAAGCCGCTGCAGATGGAGATCCCGGCCGTCGACCCGGCGCTGCCGCACAAGATGCAGCTCAAGCACTTTGTGAAGGTTGTCCGCCGCGAGGTCGAGCCCGTCGTGACCCCCGCCGACAACGTTAAGACGCTCACGCTTCTCAACGCCATCAAGGAGGCCGCCGAGACCGGCCAGCTCGTCGAGCTGTAACGCCTTAAGAGCGGCCGCGGCAGAAACCCCATGCCGAGCCTCTCGGTCCGCCACCAACAAGCCCCTCTTCTTTGCCCCGCGAGCAGCCTCCTGCCCGCGGGGCTTTTGTGCAGTGGCATGTGACAAAGGGACAGTCCCTTTGTCACATCGCGGGTGGTATCCTTGGTAGCCCTGTGCTGCAAACGCACCTTAAACGCAAGGAGTCCCATGGATCTTATCGCCCAGCTCGCCCGCGAGCTCAACCTTAAGGCCGCCAACGTCGAGGCGGCCGTCAAGCTCATCGACGAGGGCAACACCATCCCCTTTATCTCGCGCTACCGCAAGGAAGCAACGGGCGGCATGGACGACGTCGCCCTGCGCGCACTCGACGAGCGCCTGTCCTACCTGCGCAACCTTGAGCAGCGTAAAGACGATGTCATTCTGCTTATCGACGCCCAGGGCAAGCTCACGCCCGAGCTCGAGCAGCAGATTCGCGAGGCAACGCAGCTCCAGCGCGTCGAGGACCTCTACAAGCCCTACCGCAAAAAGCGCATGACCCGCGCGCAGAAGGCCCGCGAGGCCGGCCTGGAGCCGCTCGCCAACATGATCATCATGCAGGCCTCGGCCAAGGGCAGCGCACTCGACGCCGCCGCGGCATACGTCAACGAGGAGGCCGGCTTCGACACGCCCGAGAAGGCGCTCGCCGGCGCCGCCGACATCGTTGCCGAGACGGTGGCCGAGGACCCTGAGAACGTCGCCGACCTGCGCGCCTTTACGCAAAACACCGCCGATATCGTCGTCGAGGCGACCGACCCCGCGGAGAAGACTCCCTACGAGCCTTACTACAACTTTGACGAGCCGCTGCACCGTATCCCAAACCACCGCGTGCTGGCTATCGACCGCGGTGAGCGCGAGGGCAAGCTCCGCGTGCGCGTGAACGTCGACGGCGCTGCCGCCACGGCACGCCTCGGCAGCCGTTGGCCCCGACGCCAGGGCGTGTTTGCCCCCATCTTCGATGCTGCCATCGCCGACGGTTACAAGCGCCTCATGGCCCCCTCGCTGGAGCGCGAGGCCCGCGCCAAACTCACCGTTCGCGCCCAAACCGAGGCCATCAATGTCTTTGCCAAGAATCTCGAAGGCCTGCTCTCGGCACGCCCCGTGCGCGGCGCCCGCGTGCTCGCGCTCGATCCGGGCTACCGCACCGGCTGCAAGGTCGCCGTCATGGACGAGACCGGCAAGCTGCTCGACCACGGCGTGGTCTACCCCACCAAGCCGCGCCACGACGTCGCCGGCACCAAGCGCGAGCTCGCCCGCCTCGTCAAGAAGGACGGCGTCAACACCATCGTCATCGGCAACGGCACCGCCAGCCGCGAGACCGAGGAAGTCGTCTCGGAGTTCATTGCCGAGCAGGCGCCCAGCCTTCGCTACACCATCGTCAACGAGGCCGGCGCGTCGGTGTACTCCGCCTCCGAGCTCGCCAGCCAGGAATATCCCGACCTGGACGTCACCGTGCGCGGTGCCATGAGCCTGGGCCGCCGCCTGCAGGACCCGCTGGCAGAGCTCGTCAAGATTCCGCCCCAGTCCATCGGCGTGGGCCAGTACCAGCACGACCTTGACCAGGCCGAACTCTCGCGCACCCTGGGCCACGTGGTGGAAGACGTCGTCAACCGCGTGGGCGTCGACGTCAATACCGCAAGCGCGAGCCTGCTGGGATACGTATCGGGCATCACGCCGAGCGTGGCCAAGAACATCGTGGCCTACCGCGAGGAAAACGGCGCCTTTACCGATCGCCGCCAGCTCAAGAAGGTCCCCAAGCTGGGACCCAAGGCATACCTCAACGCCGCAGGCTTCCTGCGCATCAACGGCGGCAAGAACCCGCTCGACGCGACAAGCGTCCACCCCGAAAGCTACGAGGTGGCCACGTCCGTCCTGGAGCGCGCCGGCGTTCAAGCCAGCGAGCTCAGCCGCGGCGGCGTGCCCGACATCGAGCGCCGCCTGGGCAGCATCTCGGCGCTGGCAAGCGACCTGGACTGCGGCACCCTCACGCTCATCGACATTGTCAACGAGCTCAAGAAGCCCGGCCGCGACCCGCGCGACAATGCGCCCGAGGTGGTCTTTAGCCGCTCGGCGCTTTCCATCGACGACCTGGAACCCGGCATGGAGCTCAAGGGCACGGTGCGCAACGTCGTCGACTTTGGCGCGTTCGTCGACGTGGGCGTGCACCAGGACGGCCTCGTACACATCTCCAAGCTCGCCAACCGCTTTGTCAAGCACCCGAGCGACGTGGTACGCGTCGGTGACACGGTCAAGGTGTGGGTCGAGAAGGTCGACCGCGACCGCAAGAATATCTCCCTCACCATGGTGCAGGGAAAGTAGCGCGCACAAGACATGCCATGAGCAGAGGGCCCGAACGTCTCAACGGACGTCCGGGCCCTCTTTTTTGGAAGATTAAATTAGAG
Source organism: Collinsella sp. (assembly GCA_022739635.1). Taxonomy (GTDB): domain Bacteria; phylum Actinomycetota; class Coriobacteriia; order Coriobacteriales; family Coriobacteriaceae; genus Collinsella. The sequence goes on from JAIIUG010000012.1 coordinate 16,103, forward strand.
GATTATTAGATTACAGATTAACCCATAAAGCGGGGCGAACGGCGAGGTCGAGGAAGGACAGGTGGTAGCCGCTGGAGACCACGTGGCCGTCCGCATTGACGCCGGCCGCGAGGTACGAGCCGTCACCCGGCGAGCGAAGCCACCAGATACACGGGCCGTTATCATCCAATGTCCAAGCACCGTTGCTCACGGCCTGCTGGGTCGGCATGCAGATGCGATCGTTGTCGGACTTGAAATATTTATTTGCCTCGTCGACAGAAAGCAGCGTAGGAGCGCCGTTAATCTCTTTCATCTCATCGCCCGTAAAGGCCTGGGAAGCGAAAACGTTCTCGAGCCATTTCTTGAGGTCTGAGGAGTTCCAGTCGTTGACGTCATCCTCATCCGCATTGAACGCATGGACATCAAGGGCCTTCTGGCTTACGACAAAGGCACGGTTGCCCTCGACCGCCAGGACGCGCCACTCAATGGGTTCCTTGCCGTTCGAGGTGTTGCCGTCTTGCTCGTAGGAGCCGAACTCAACCACGTCGCCCACCTGGCAGCCCTTGAAGGGGTTCTTGTTGAACGCGGGGACGACGACGAAGACGGCGATCAGCACAACGACGATGAAGGTGGCGGCGGCGCCGGCAATGAGGAGGGGCAGGGCATTCTTGCCGCCGGTCGCGGCAGGTTGCTGTACCCGGGCGACCCGTGGCGCGGGCGTATAGGCGTTCGCCGCCCGCGGCGCGGGCATGCCGGCGTTCGCGGCGAGCGGCGTGCCGCATGCGCCGCAGAACCTGGCCTCGTCAATGTTCTTGGTACCGCACTTGGGGCAGAACATGGAATCTCCTTCCTTTCGCTTTTCACACGTTAAGGCTAGGCCCAAGGCAACCAAACTTGTTGCGCAACATGTCCCGAAGGCGAAAAGTCCTGCGCGAGCGGAGGCACGGCCCCGCTGTCGTCGTCCACTCACCCACGTCGGCAGCAAAAAGGCACCGCCCCATCAAAGAGACAGCACCGATCTGGGCTCGTGCGGTGCGAGTAAACCGCCCAAAGCAAGGGTCCCCCCTCTCGCGACGTGCAAAATCGCGAGTATTCTGCAATTTCCGCCGCTCTGAACGCCCCACAGAGACAATAACGTCAAAAACAGCCCCCGTTTTAGCGTCGTCAGAGCCAAAACGGGGGCTGTTCCGTGCTTCAGCTAGCTGGTAAAAGCCTTTACCTTGCTGAATACTCTCAATTTTGCACGGCGCAGGCGGGGGTACCTTTGTCCACGGCAGAATATGGAAGCCAATCACCAACCTACCGGCAAGATCGTGTCGGCAGCCCCGGCCTTTCCTTTGCCTAGCGCGACCCTCGCAAAGCGCGTGAGCGATAGGGAAAGGAAAGGCCGGGGCGAACAACCCGCGGCGCAGTCAGTGCTCGCCCTACGGCAGGATATGAAACCCGAGCGAGGCGATATCCTTGGCAAAGCCGCGGACGGTATCGAGCGAGACCTCGTACGGGTCGCGACCGATGTTCTTGCGCTTGGCCAGGATGCTGTTGGGCACCGTGATGATCTGGCAACCGCAGGCCTCGGCCTGGTAAATGTTGATGAGCTCGCGCGTGGATGCCCACAGGACCTCGCAGTTGGGCTTGGCGGCGGCCTTCTTGACCGACTCCGTCATAAACGGAATGGGATCGACGCCGGTATCGGCGATACGGCCGGCAAAGAGCGAAATGATGGACGGCGTCTCGGCATCAACGGCCTCGACCATCTCGTCGACCTGCGTAGGCGTAAAGATGGTGGTGACGTTGACCTTGATGCCGTCGGCCGAAAGCTTGCGCACCAGATCGGCGGTGGACTCGCCCTTGGTGGTCACGCACGGAATCTTGACGTAGACGTTCTCGGCCCAGGTAGCAATCTCGCGGGCCTCGACCTCCATGGTCTTGACGTCGTCGGCAAAGACCTCAAACGAGACGGACACATCGGTGATGTGGGCCAGGACCTCCTTGGCAAACGCGCGGTAATCCGTCACGCCGCCCTTCTTCATAAGGGACGGGTTGGTCGTGAAACCCTGAACGTTGCCGTTCTCGTACATGTCGAGCATGCCCTCGAGGTTTGCACCGTCAGCGAACACCTTGATTGCCATCTGCCTGATTCCTTTCGTTTGCATGCGGCCGATAAACTGCTAAACACTTTACCTATGTTTATCAAGGCGTGAGCTGCGGGTTTTTATCTTCTCGGCGAACGGTATAAACACCTCAGCGTTTGGATTGATAAATCGCTTGAGCATGCAAAAGCAAAGAGTCGCAGTTTGAGCAAACGTCAGAACGCGGGATTCCTTAGATGAGGCCGAAATGCTGCATGGCGGTGACGGTGCCGTCGTGTGCGACATCGTCGGTCACGTAGTCGGCGACCGCCTTGACCTCGGGCATGGCGTTGCCCATGGCCACAGCCGTCTCGACGGCAGCGAGCATGCCCAGGTCGTTGCCCGAATCGCCGAAGCCAAAGGTGCGCGCATTTCCCTCGCGGCCCAGATACTCCAGCGCTCGCGCCACACCCACGCCTTTGTCAATACCCTTGGGGCTCAGCTCGCGATTCTGGCCGCCGGTATTGCACAGCTCAAAGTTGCGGTCGATAAAGCCATCGTCGTTGGCCACGCGAGCCAAGCCGGGCGCGTTAAGGCACACCTTGCCCACGCGCAGACGACCGTCGATGCGCATTTCCTCGGCGCTGTGCACCGCAGCAGCGCCGATCAAAGACGACTGCTCAACGCCCGCAGGCTCCAGCGCAAAGGTCGCAGCATTGGCCTCGAAAAAGGCCTCGAACCCTGCCGCAACAATGCGACGCGCAAGCTCCTCGACAATACCCTCGTCAATGCAATCCTCGTGCACCACACGCCCCTCGACCTCGAGCGTGGCGCCCGCCATGGCCACGACACCCGCAGGGTCGAGCGCGCGCAGGCTGTCCGCAATCAGCCACAAGGGGCGACCCGTGCAGATAAACGCCTTGTGCCCTGCGTCGCGCAGACGATGAAACGCCTCGACGACCGTCTGCGAAGGGCGAACCGCCGAAAAGTCCTTGTCGGTCATGTTGTCGGGGTCGAACGACGTCAGCGTGCCGTCCACGTCAAAAAACAATACAGCGGAATCGGAGCACGCATCAATCATATGGGTTCCTTTCGAGGGCGATGGCAAACGAAGCATCCATAATATAATGGAGCGACGCAACCAGAGAGGTCACCCATGGAATTTTATGCAAGCTGCCCCGAGGGCTTTGAATCCGCACTCGCCGACGAGCTCAAGTGGCTCGGGCTTTCGCATGTCCGCCGCCTGAAGGGCCGCGCTACGTTTGAGGGCGAGCTCGAAGAAGGCTACCGCGCCTGTCTGTGGTCGCGCCTGGCCAGCCGCGTGTTTGTGGTGCTTGGACGCTTTGAGGCGCAGGATGCCGACGAGTTGTACGATAGCGTTTACGACATCGCCTGGGAGAGCATCGTCCGCCCCGGCGCCACCATCGCCATTACCGCCCGCGGCGTGACCGAGCAGCTGCGCAACACGCGCTTCTCGGCCCTGCGCGCCAAGGACGCGCTGTGCGACCGTCTGGCCGAGACCACGGGCCGTCGCGCCGATGTCGACGCCGCCGACCCCGACGTTCACCTGCTGCTTTCGCTGCGTCAGCGCCGCGCGAGCATCAGTCTGGACCTTTCGGGTGACCCGTTATTCAAGCGCCTGCCGCCTGCCGCGACCCGCGCCGGCGAGGGCACTCACGTGCTGCGCCCCGACTACGCCGCCCTGGTGCTGGAGCAGGTCGGCTGGACTGCACTGTGCGAGCACGAGCTGACGGCCGACGATTACGAGAACGAAGCCCTGCCCACGCTGGTCGATGCCTCGTGCGCCGGCGGCGGCCTGCTGCTGGAGGCCGTGAATATCCTAACCGACCGCGCTCCGGGCGCCGCCCGCGAGCACTGGGGCTTTGAGGGCTGGCAGCTGCATGACGCTGCCCTGTGGGAGCAGCTGCGCGCCGAAGCGCGCGAGCGCGAGACGACGGCACGCGAGCGCCAGGCGCGCATCGTTGCCGTGGATGTTGACCCCGCCGCCCGCAAGACCGCTGAGCGCATGGTCAAGTGCGCCGGCTACAAGCGTTTTGTCGACTTTTGCGCTGCCAAGCCAGCCACCGTACTGGACCATGTGGGCGCTGTCGCCGGCGCCGCCGTGGTCGCAGACACCACCGAGACCCCGCTTTCGCTCATGCACGACGCCATGACGCTCATCGGTGAGCTGCACCGCGCGCCCGAGCTTACCGCGGCGCCGGTCGCCGCGCTCACCCGCGACGGATTGCTGGCCCGCGCGCTCCACGCCGAGCCCGAGCGCTCAATCGCCGTCATGCCCAACAACGAGGAGGCGACCGTCGAAGTCTGGCCTTCGCTCGACCGCGCCGCCGCGGCGTTTGAGGCTACGACCAGCGCAGATGCCGAGGAGCAGACCGCGGACGCCCAAGACGAAGCCGCCAACACCTCCATGCCCGAGCCTGCCGCCATGCTCGACCTGGGCGACGGCAAGCCGCTGCCCGTGCTCATCCCCGAGTCGGAGCAGTTCGCCAACCGCCTGCGCAAGAATGCCCGCCTGCGGCGCAAGTGGGCAAAGCGCGAGGGCGTGAGTTGCTACCGCGTCTACGATGCCGACCTGCCCGATTACTCCGCCGCCATCGACCTGTACGAGGGCTGTCCGCAGACGCCGGGCCGCTGGCTCGTCATCGCCGAATACGCCGCGCCCAAGACCATCGACCCCGCGCTGGCCCAGGCCCGTATGCTCGACATTCTGGCCATCGCGCCGCGCATCCTAGATGTTCCCGCCGAGCATGTGCACGCCAAGGCCCGCATGCGTTCGCGTGGCGGCTCGCAGTACGGCAAGCAGGGCGCCGGCAAGGGCGGCTCGGGCGAGCGTGCCAATATCGCGCGCCGTCGCCTGCCGCTCATCGAAGAGGGCGGCCTCACCTTTACCGTCAACTTTGACGACTATCTGGACGTCGGCATCTTCTTGGACCACCGCGTCACCCGCAACCTGGTGCGCGAGCACGCCAAGCAGGCGCGCCGCTTCCTCAACCTGTTTGCCTACACCGGCACTGCCACCTGCTACGCGGCCGATGGCGGCGTCGAGGAGACCGTAACGGTCGACCTCTCCAATACCTATCTGGACTGGGCCGAGCGCAATATGCGTCAGAACGGCTTTGTGGGGCCGCAGCATCACTTTGTGCGCGACGACGTGCTCGCCTGGATTCGCGACCAGCGCCAGACGCGCAACCGCTGGGACCTGATCTTTGTCGACCCGCCCACGTTCTCGAACTCGTCCAAGATGGGCCGTCGCACCTGGGATGTTCAGCGCGACCATGTTGAGCTGTTGGCCGGCGTATCGCGCCTGCTCGCGCAGGGCGGCCATGCCATCTTTAGCTGCAACCTGCGTGGCTTCCGCCCCGAGACGCGCAAGCTCGCCCGCGCGGGCGTGGTGTTGGAGGACATTACGGCGCAGACCATCCCCGAGGACTTCGCACGCAACCAGAAGGTGCACCACTGCTATATCGTGCGCCGCCTGCCCATCGAGGACGCCATGGCCGAGGTCGGCTTTAGCGCCGAGGAAATTGCCGAGCGCGTCGAGGAACTGCGCAACCCCGAGGCCCGCAAGCCCCGTGTGACAGTACCCGCGCACGCGCAGGCCGGCAACGGCAAGTCCAACTTTGCCGGCAAACCCTCCCCCGCCGGCAAGCCCAAAAAGAAGAAGTTCTACGCCAGCAAGCCCAAGGGCAAATAACAAAGTTGCGGTGGAATACGGACTGTTTTGCCTGGAATTAGGCAAATTTAGACCGTATTTCACCGCAACTCATATTGGGATGGTGGTTGGCGATCTAGCCTTGGATGACTAGGCGGTAGCCAATGCCCACGTGCGTTTGGATATAGCGCGGATGCGCGGGGTCGGACTCGATCTTCTTACGCAACGTGCCCATAAAGACGCGCAGGCTCGCCAGATCGCTCTTGGTCGCCGTACCCCAAATCTCGTGCAATATAAACTGGTGCGTCAGCACCTTGTCGGCGTTGTGTGCCAGCAAGCAGAGCAACTTGTACTCGATCGGCGTCAGGTGCAGCTCCTCGCCATCCATCGTGGCGATGCCGGCGTCAAAATCGATATGCAGCTCACCGGTATCGAACGAGCCCTCGGAGGCAACACCGCCCGTTTGCGCATACGAAAGGCGCCTGAGCGTCGTGCGAATGCGCGCGAGCAGCTCTTCGACCGAAAACGGCTTGGTCAGGTAGTCGTCGGCACCGGCATCGAGTGCGCGGATCTTGTCCGCGTCTTCGCTGCGCGCCGAGACCACAATGATCGGCATGCCCGACCATGCGCGCACCGACTCCACCACCTTGACGCCATCCATATCGGGCAGGCCCAGATCGAGCAGCACAATGCTCGGTGCCTGCGACGAGGCGGCGGCGATGGCGGCATGGGCGGTCTCCACAGCCATATGACGCAGGCCGTGCGCCTCGAGCGCGGCAACGATAAGGTTGCGAACGGCGGGATCGTCCTCAACGACCAAGATGAGCGGTTTTACGGCAGAGTTCGGCACGGCGCTACTCCTTATCAAACGAAACATCGGCGACGGGAAGCTCAATCGTAAAGACCGAGCCGTGCGGGTCCGCCGCGGCAACCTCTATGCTACCGCCATGCGCCAACGCAATGGAGCGGCAGAGCGAAAGTCCCAGGCCCACGCTGCGGTGGCTATCGGCAAGACCGTGGTTGGCAGTGTAGAACGACTCAAAGATTCGCTCGCGGTCCTCGGGCGCAATGCCCGGCCCGTCATCGGCCACCGAGCACGTCACGTGCCCATCGTCGACGCCAATCGAAATCACGATATGCGAACCCGCGGGCGTATACGTGATGGCGTTGTTCACCAGATTCACCACGAGCTGTACCATCAGACGCGCGTCGACGTTAACGAGCGCCGGCTCATCGCACGCCACCACCTTAAGGTCGTGCTCGCGCACGGCCGGACTTACGTGGCGCAGCGCCTCCTCGACGATATCGTCCATGAGCTCGAGCGTAGTCGACAGATGCATGCCGCCGCCCTCGAGCTTGGTGATGGCAAGCAGGTTCTCGACGGTGGCGTTGAGCCACAGCGCATCCGAGCGAATGGATAGAAGCAGGCCGCGGCGCGTCTGGGCATCGAGCACCGCGGTGCCGGTCGAGCCCTGATCGAGCAGCACGTCGGCATTGCCCGAAATACTGGTGAGCGGCGTACGCAGATCGTGTGAGATGGAGCGCAGCAGATTGGCGCGCAGCTGTTCGTTTTTGGCGAGCACCGCCGCCTCCTCGCGGGCCTCCATGGCGCGGGCGCGATCGAGTGCCAGCTCGCCTTCGCTCACGATGGCATCGGCAAGTGCCCGCTCCTCATGCGTCAGCACGTCGGGCTCGGCAACGATAGCCAGCACGCCCACCACCGAGGCGGGGTCGCCCGAGCGCACGAAGCCGTCGCCCGCGCGAACCGTCAGGTAGATGCCATAAAACGCCGAGCCGCCATAGGTGGCATCGAGCGGCGTTCCCACATAGGCGGACGCCGAGAGCCGCGGCGGCATCTGTGGCGCCAGCTCGTGCACCGGCGCGGCATCGCCCACGGCCGTGTATGTCGCACGCGGCAGCAGGTCATCGCCCTCGGCGTCGGCGCCGTACCACACGACCGGACGGCCCGAAAGACGCGCCAGCTGCGTGGCCATAGCGTGAACAATCTGCTGCTGATCGGCGCAGCGCTGCAACATGCGGTTGGTCTCGAGCACCATATGCGTGCGGCGGTCGCTGGCGGCAGCCTGTGCCAAGGCGCGGCGCAGGGCCAACGCAATCGAGCTCGACACAAGCGAGACCACGAACATGATGAAGAACATGCCGGGATAGACGCGGTCGATAAGCGACAGCGAGTAGCGCGGGTCGACAAACAAGAAGTTGTAGAGCGCCACGGCGGCAGCCGAGCTCAGCAAGCAATACAGGCGACTCCAGGTAAAGAATGCGCACAGCTGAACGGCGAACACATAGACGATCATGATGCTCGGCGCGAGACCCGGATGGTCGAGCAGCGCGCCCGCAATCGTCGCCGCGACCAGCAGCCCCACCGATACGCAGGCGTCATACAGAGGAGTGCGGCGCGTCAGCGTTGTACGCCGCCACCAAAAGCTATCGGCAATATCGCCGTCCGTACGGACGTCCATCAGCGCCCCGCCCCTCTCTCAAAAACAAAAACCACCACAAAGGGGACAGGCACCTTTGTGGTGGTTTTCCCTCGTGGTGGTTCTAAGTGTAAAGCCTTCTACGACCGACAGTCGCTAGACAAACAGCACGTGCGCGAGCAGGGCACACACGCACACCGCCCCAAATACCAGTGCCACGATCGAAATCACGCGATCAGCCATGTCCATGTTGGCACGATTCGTAAAGAACCGATCTTCGGCGGCGTCGACGCGCGCCTCACGCACCAGCTCGGTCGCAAAATCGCAACCGTCAAGCACCTTTGCATCCATGGTTTCCTCCCAGGACTCAATCACTGTCATTGCAAGCCCGCCCGTTCGCAGCCAAACCTCAAGCGGCGCCTACGGGCGCTCGTTGGGGGCAAGGCGCTGCATCTTGCTCACGGCCTTAAACTTGGTGAACAGCGGCACGTACTCAAAGCTCACGTTGGAGTTCTCCAGGCCGTACCAGCGCGCGGGCGTGCCGGCGGCGCGGCGGATGATGTACTTGAGCGTGATGGCCGTGCGCTCGCTCGGCTCCACGTCGCTTTCGGGCGCCAGCAGCTTGCGGATCATGACGAACTTGAACGTGCCAATGTTGCCCGGATCCTTATAGACCGAGTAGTCGTGCGTCTGCGACGGCAGCTCGCCGGTGGCAGCCAGGTCCTGAACAACTTGGCGCAGGTAGGCATTGACGCGCTGGTTAATCTTGTAGCCCAGGTACAGATGCACGCGGAACACGTAGTCGGTGCCGAACGTCTCGACCGAATAGGCAAAGGTATGCGGCTCGTCCATGGTCTCGACGTTCACGAACCACCAGGCGCGAGCACGCTTGGGATGCTTGTCCAAGATCGAGTAGACGATATCACGGTCGATGTAATCGGTATGGGTGTCCTTGGTCAGGTACACGATGTTGTCGCTCATGCGCTCGTAACGGTCGTCGTCGCGCAGGCGCTTGAGCTGCGGCAGATAGCTGCGCAGCGGCAGCAGCGTAAACTGGCGCTGCTCGACCGCCGTGCCGTTGTACCAGCACACCATAATGCCCATGATGAGTGCAGCCATGAGGATGGTGAAGTAGCCGCCGTGGAAGAACTTGGTGAGCGAGCTCACGAAGAAGAAGCCTTCGAGCAAAAGGAAGAAGGCCGCGAAGATCCACGGAGCAACCTTGAGCTTGCGCTCCTCGTGCAGGTAGAAGAAGAGCAGCAGCGTGGTGCACATCATAGTCAGCGTAATGGCAAGGCCGTAAGCGGCCTCCATGTGTGCCGAGTTCTGGAACAGCAGCACCACGATGACGCAGCCCACGAGCATGACGTTGTTGACCATGGGGATGTAGAGCTGGCCTTTGGTCTCGGCAGGGTAGAAGACCTGCATGTGCGGCATGAGGTCCAGACGGCTGGCCTCGGACACCAGCGAGAATGCGCCGGTGATGAGCGCCTGCGAGGCAATGATGGCCGCGACGGTGGAAAGGCCTACGGCAAACGGGCGCAGGCCCGGGGCGAGCATCTGGTAGAACGGGTTGAGATCGGCAATGCCCATGAGCTCGGGGTTGGCAGCGTTGTTCATAAGCCAAGCGCCCTGGCCCATATAGGAAAGCAGTAAGCAGCACTTAACGAACGGCCAGGTAGCGTAGATGTTGCCGCGGCCGACGTGGCCCATGTCGGAGTAGAGCGCCTCGGCACCGGTGGTGGCGAGGAAGCAGCTGCCCAGGATCATGATGCCCGCGTGGTTGTTGGGGCTCAGCAAAAAGGCGATGCCGCGCACCGGGTTGAGGCACAGCAGCACGGCGGGGTGCTGGAAGACAAAGAACAGACCCGTGCCGCCCAGGAACAGGAACCACAGCGTCATGATAGGGCCAAAGGCGTGACCGATCTTGGCCGTGCCGATGCGCTGCACCAAGAAGAGCGCAATGATGATGGCGAGCGTGATGGCGACAACGCGGCCCTGGTCATCCCCGAGCACGGCGTGAACCGCAGGGATGGTGCGCAGGCCCTCGATGGCCGTGGTAACGGTAACAGCCGGCGTCAGGATACCGTCGGCGAGCAGCGCGGCGCCACCCAGCATGGCGGGGATGATAAGCCACTTGCCGCAACGCTTGACCAGGCTGTACAGGGCAAAGATACCGCCCTCGCCGTGGTTGTCGGCGCGCAGCGAGATCAGCACGTACTTGACGGTCGTCAGCAGCGTGACCGTCCACACGACAAGAGAGAGCGCGCCGAGCACGAACTCCTCCGTCACGCTTCCGATGCCGCCGTTGCCGGCAACGAGCGCCTTGGTTACATACATAGGGCTGGTGCCGATGTCACCGTACACCACGCCCAGCGTGACGAGCATCGCCGAGATGCTCACAGGAATCGCAGCGTGCGAGGCTGCCTCCTTGGCCTTTTGTTCCATAAGCCGGTTTCCTCCCAACTTTAATGTTCGAAGGGATTATAGGCAATCGGCCCATGTTTTAATGCACTGTTTTCCCAGCTAGATAAACATTTATACGGCCTTTATGCCATCGCGCGATATGGAATGTGACAAAGGGACTGTCCCTTTGTCACATTCGTCATTTTCCGAGCCAGTTTTTGAACCACCACTCCATGGAGCGGCTCATCTCGGCCATAAAGGGGCTCGTGTGCTTGCGGGTGTAGATATCCACGACGCGCTCCCCCACCTCGCGGGCATGCGGGCGAAACATCGCGTCCATCTCGGCCACCTGCGCGTCCATGGTCGCGGCATCCGCACGGCAGTAGCGTTCCTCGTGCACCAGGTTCACCACGGGATGCGCAATGGCCGGGCGCTCCTTACGGGGCGTGCCGATGATGAGCATCGACAGCGGCATGGTATAGGGCGGCAGATCGAGCAGCTCGGCAACTTCCTCGGCATTCTCGACGATATCACCGATGTAGCAGCTCCCCAGCCCCAGGGCCTCGGCGGCAACCACGGCGTTTTGCGCGGCGATCACGGCATCCTGGGCCGCGATGGCAAAGTCGCCCAAACCCGGCGCGCGGCGGGGCGCCTTGCCCGTGCGCTCGACAAACTCGGGCTCAAAGCAGCCCACGTGCTCAAACAGATCAATCCACTTGGCATAATCGACCACAAATATAAGTGCCCAGGGCGCCTTGGCGATCATGGGCTGGTGATCGCACAGGTCGGCCAGACGGTCCAGCGTAGCCTGCTCGCGAATGCTCACGATGGAATACATCATCATGGCGCCTGCCGATGGCGCGCGACTCGCCGCATGCAAAATCGCCGCCCGCTGCTCGTCGGTCACCGCTACGGGACGGTCACTGTCATCACGCGCGAAGGCACGCGTAGACGAGCGATGCTCCAAAATGTCCAGCACCGCGTTGCCCGTAGTCTCGACCGGATAGCCGCACGTATCGACCGCCGCTCCGTCGCCGCCCATGTCCGCCTTGTAAACCTGCTCGCTCATCGCCCTACCCTCGCCATTTTTTTAAGAAGCCTTTACGTTTCCGTGTAATTCCCGTCCATTATCGCGCAGGTCGCCACTACATTGCGCCACACTGCCACACGTGCGCGTTAATATGGCTGGTTGTTGTGCGCAGCCACCAATTGCAGCGCATATCTTGGTAACAATCGGGTAAATCCCCGCTTTCGTAGGTTTTAAGTTTGTGAGGAGTCTCAGCATGTTCGCTGCCGCCATCTCGCTCGTCGGTCTTGCGGCGACCGTCTACCTTGTCTTGCGCGAGGCCAAGGCCATTCGCGCACAGTCGGGCACCGTTGCCAAAGGCGCCATCGCCTGGAGCGTCGCCTTCGGCCTGTTCCAGCTCTTTTTGACCGTCTGGGGCGCCGTGGGCCTCGTCGCCCAAAACGAGCCGCTCGCCTTTGTGATGCTCGTCCTGACCAATGCCATCCTTACCGGATGCGCCTGGGCCAGCATCGCCCGCGACCGCATCGCCCCGCGCGTCTTTGCGTTCGCCGGATCCGATGCCCCCGTCCCCACCGGCAAGCTCGCCCGCCTGCGCGGAGCCTTTGTGGGCAAACCGCTCGTCGCCGCCGTCCTGTGCCTGCTGCTCGCCGGCGTCTTTGCGCTGCTGGGCATGGAGGTCTCGTCCAACCACGACTTTACCTGGGTCTACCCCCTGTGCATCCTGCTCGAATGGGCCATTATCACCGTGCTCATGACCGGCTTGTTCTTCCTATTCCAGCGCCACGGCGCAGCTCCCGCGGTCCTGGCCTTTGCCCTCTTTGTCCTGGGCATTGCCGAGTTCTTCGTCATCACGTTTAAATCCATGCCCATCCAGCCGGGCGACCTTTCGGCCATCTCCACCGCCGCCGCAGTCGCCGGCACCGGCTACACCTTCTCGATCTCGCTGTTCTGCGTGCTATCCATGGGCTTTACCGCCATCGCCATGCTGCTGTGCGAGTACGCCGGCCTGGTCGCGCCGCACCGTCAGAAGGGCGCCGCCAACGCCAAGCGCATGCTGCTCACCAACCTGCTCGTGGCAGTGCTGTGCCTGGGCGGCGTGACCGCGCACGTCACGCTCATCGACTACTACAACACCCTCGGCATCACCGTCTACACCTGGCGCCCGCTCGAAAGCTACTGGCGCGAGGGCTACCTGCCTGCCTTTATTAGCGCGGCACAGTCCATCAAGCCGCCCAAACCCGCCGACTACTCCGTCGACGATGCCAAGGCCACGCTCAAAAAGTACGCCAAGGCCTACGACAAGTCCGATGCCGCCAAGAGTGACGAGCGCACCGCCGCAAAGGAGCAGTTCGACAGCGAGAAGCCCACGGTCATCGCCATCATGAACGAGACGTTCTCGGATCTGTCGATCTACCAGAACATGCGCGCCGGCTACGAGGGCCCGCAGTACTTTAAGAGCCTGTCCAACTGCCTCAGCCGCGGCAAGCTCTATGTGAGCGCCTACGGCGGCGGTACCGCCAATACCGAGTTTGAGTTTATGACCGGCAACTCCATGGCCAACCTGGGCTCGGGCGTGTACCCTTACACCATCTACAACATGGAAACGACCGGGAACCTGGCAGAGCAGTTCAAATCGCTCGGGTATTCCACCACGGCCATGCACCCCAACCACGCGACCAACTGGAACCGCGAGAACGTCTACAAGGACTTTGGCTTTGACCAGTTCCTGTCCATCAACGATTTCCAGGGCGCCGATACCCTGCGCGGCATGGTGACCGACCAGGCGACCTACGACAAGATTCTGGAGCTGCTCGACCAGAACGCCGATCCGCAGTTCATCTTCGATGTGACCATGCAGAACCACTCGGGCTACGACACGGGCCTGCTGCCGGTCGACAAGCAGATGCACCTGAACATCGACACGACCGACCTGGACGCTAAGACCGTCGAGGACGGCACGCTCTCCGATGTCGACGAGTATGTCTCGTGCATCGAGCAGTCCGATCAGGCGCTGCGCTACTTCCTTAACGCCTTGAGCAAGCTCGACCGCAAGGTGGTCGTGGTGTTCTGGGGCGACCACCAGCCGTTCTTCCCGTCCAAGTTCAATGACAAGTGGTTTACCAACGAGGACGACGCCACCCACCAGGAGCGTTTGTGGCAGACCGACTACATCATCTGGGCCAACTACGACGTTGCCGGCTGCGACCAGACGAGCGAGGTTGACGACCTGTCTACCAACTACCTGTCCACGCAGCTGATGCAGTTGATCGGCGCACCGCTGACCGACTACCAGAAGGCGCACATGACGCTGCGCGAGTCGCTGCCCGCCATCAACTCCGTCGGCTACGAGGACGCCAGCCTGCGTTGGGCGCTCTCCTCCAACGTCACCGGCGACGACGCCGCTGCCGCAGCCGCCACCAAGGCGCGCGAGGATTACGCCAAGATGCAGTACTACGAGATGTTCCGCGACGGCAAGAACGTCTATACGGAGCACTTCCAGACCGAGGCCAACGAGACCGACCCCAACCTGGCACCGGGTACGACCAAGATCAAGTAGCGACTAGCTGCGAGTTCATAACTGAAACGTCTGTCCGGGCGGAGGCATATAAGGTTCCTTGCTCGGACAGTCCTGCGCAAGACGGAGGCCACATTAAGTGGCCTCCTTTGCGTGCGGAACTCGCGATGAACCTTATATGCCTCCGCCCGGACAGACGCCCTGATGTTGGGGCGTGGCTTGTCATGGGAGCACCCGCAACATATATAAGTTGAAGGCCACGTCATGTGGCCTTTTTGCATCCGGAAACTGTGTACCAGAATTCGCGTCCGGAGTGGGATGCGGTTTCCGCTTGTGGCTCCGTTGGGAAACTGCATCCCATTCCGATCACAAATTCCGGGTCGCATTTTCCGCCAAGGCCCTCAACTGGAAACTGCGTCCCATTCCATGCCTTGATTCCGGGACACACTTTCCGAAACGCCGCGCATTCGGAAAGTGCGTCCCGCTCTGAATACATCCGGGCATGGAATATCCGCTTATAAGGCCTTCCATCAATAAAGGGGCACCCTCCCGGGCGGCGGGCACGAAGTTCATCGCGAGTTCCGCACGCAAAGAAGGCCACTTAATGTGGCCTTCGTCTTGCGCAGGACTGTAGAGCAGGGAACTTCGTGCCCGCCGCCCGGGAGGGCGTTGCGTTTAGAAGATGGACCTAGCGCTCCTTCTTCATGGCGTTGTAGCCAATCAGCACGGTCCAGACGTACGCGCAGGTCTTGGGGATCATGAGCATGCCGATAGCCGGGACAACCTCGGCCCACAGGACCACGGGAATGTAGAAGCCAAAGCTCAGCACAATGGTGAGCCACATCCAGCGGAAGGCCTCGTCGTTATCTTCCTTGGCACTGCGATAGAACAGCACGATGACGATAAGCCCCATGATGGCAAACGGGATGTTGCGTAGGATGCCCCATGCAAGCGGGGTCTGGTTGGTGAGCCACTGGTTTTGCGGCAACATGCAGAGCGCGACGCGCATGGCGGCTAGCGCAAAGATTGCCGCAGTCGTTCCGACGTGGTTCTTCACCTGATAGCGTTCGCGCCACACATAGTAGAGCAGTACGTAAAAGACGGTCATGGTAATCGAGGTGATCCACTTGCCCAGGCCCAGCTGCACGGCATAAGCGCCAAAGCCCGTCGTGCAGAGCGCCAGTGCACGAGGGACCAGGTGGAACGAGTCACCGGCGCCCAAAACGACCGCCATCCAGCCAAACAGCTGGAACTGACGATTGCCTTTACTGCCGCGAATCATGCGGACACCGATGGTGATGACCGTCACCAAGTACACGATGTCAAAAAGCGTTTCGAAGATAGCACGCATATATATGTCTCCTTAAAAGAATGGTTGCAAAGTACGGTTTGGCTTCCTGGTGCCGGGCATCACCTCTTTAACATGAACGCTGTTCACTTTCTTGCCGTAAAAATCCCCGCCTTGCGCGGGGACCTTTTAATAGAGGGTTCGACGTGTGATCTCGAGCACGGCGCTCGGATCAAAGTCTTGCCGAATCACGGCAGAGAGCATGAGCGAGAACAGGACCTCGGCAAATTGCTCGGCAGAAAACTGATCGGTAAAGGCGTCCGGGCGCACCCGAGGGTCGCACCTGAGCACCATACAAAGCTGATCGAGGATATGCTGCCAGGCATGATGCATGCGGCGCTTGCCATCCGCAGTGTCTTGCTGCATAAAACTCAGCGAGTGATGCGTAAAGAAGCCCGGATACGTTTGGCAGCCGTACTCCATCTGGCGATACATCCAGCGGATGCAGGAGAGCGTGTCTTCCAAGACGGCCTCGTCATCGGGGTGATGGAAAATGTCGCCCCACACGCTTGCCACGGTCGCGCCCACGAGCGCCGTCTTAGAATCAAAGTAGTTGTAGATGCATCCGACCGACACGCCGCATGCCGCGGCAACCGAGCGAATGTTGACGCCGGTCCAACCGTTTTCCTGGATGAGCTTACGGCTCGTCTTCAGGATTTCCTCCTTAGACGTCGCTGTGTTATTCATGCCCTCACCTCCAATGTGAACACTGTTCATTTTGACACGGCGCGTTCCCCTGTCAAGAAAAAAGCCTCGAGAAT
Organism: Collinsella sp.; assembly: GCA_022739635.1. GTDB lineage: Bacteria > Actinomycetota > Coriobacteriia > Coriobacteriales > Coriobacteriaceae > Collinsella. The sequence continues at coordinate 32,319 of JAIIUG010000012.1, forward strand.
TTCGAGGCTTTCACACTTGTATTATGGGGCGCTCGGCACCGCGAGCAGCGAGTCACTCGCCCAGCACGGCCTTCTTGGCCGCCGCCGCCATGTTGTCCAGATCTTCCTTGGTGGGATGGTCCTTCGCGGCAACCCAGTTGTCGAGCAGCATTTTAAATCGGGCGTTGTCGGGATCTTGCTCGAGCATAGCCTCGTAGCGCTGCTTGACCGCAGGGCCCATCTTGCCCTGGCACATCGCCCAGCCCGCAAGCTCGGCATCATCGGCCAAATTGGAGGTCACACGATCGATAATCTGCTGGTAATAGCTCTGATCGGCGCCAAAACCGCAGGTGCCAAACAGGAACACGCGCTTGCCGTGCAAGGCGGAGAGCAACGCCGCAACCGAAGGCGTGCACGCGCCCTTGTCGCACCAAAAACCGACGAGCACCATGTCGGCCGCGCAGGCGCCCTGCGCCTCGAGCGCAACCTGATCTGCATCCGCATCGTCGCTCAACGCCGCGGCATGGACAAACTCAACATCCGCAGCCTGCAGAGCGCGCTTGATCGCGCCCGAAACCATCCTGGTATTACCGCTCTTGCTGTTAACCACCAAAGAGCACGTCATAGTCACGTTGCCTCGTTTCCCCCAAAATTAAAGCCACTAATGCAATTTATTAGATGAATATCTTAGTACTAACGTGACAGATGTAAACCACCGTCTGTCGATTGGCGACGCAGACGACATCTTTGGACAGATTTCGAACAGTATGCACTTCGGATTGAAACCGCCGCAGAACGTTTCACGAATGGCCGAAAAACTGTTTCACAAAACGCCGTCAAATTGTTTCACGAAATACCGTCAAATTGTTTCACGCGCTGGTAGAACGCTATATAACACGATCGCTCTATGGGACAAACAAACCTGATTAATTAGCCTCACAGGCTTCCTCACTGGGCAAACTGGCTACGGTAGAGCTCGGCGTAGAACCCGCCTGCCGCGAGCAGCTCATCGTGCGTGCCGCGCTCGATAATCTCGCCATCGCGCATGACCAGGATGCAATCGGCGTTGCGAATCGTCGACAGGCGGTGTGCCACGACAAAGCTCGTGCGGCCAGCCATGAGCTCGTCGAATGCCGCCTGTACCTGCAGCTCGGTACGTGTATCGATGCTCGACGTTGCCTCGTCCAGCAACAGAATCGCCGGATCGGTGAGCATGACGCGCGCGATGCACAGCAGCTGTTTTTGACCCTGGCTAAACGTGCCGCCGTCCTCGCCGATCACCGTATCGTAGCCGCCTGGCAGCTGCACGATAAACTTGTGCGCATGAGCGCGCTTGGCGGCCTCGACAATCTGCTCGCGCGTGGCATCGGGGCAACCGTAGGCAATGTTTTCGGCCACCGTGCCCTCGAACAGCCAGGTGTCCTGCAGCACCATGCCAAAGGCGCGGCGCAGGCTCGCACGCGTGTAGTCACGCGAGGAGCGACCATCAACCGCGATGCGCCCAGCATCGATATCGTAAAAGCGCAGCAGCAGGTTGATGAGCGTCGTCTTGCCACAACCCGTGGGGCCGACGAGGGCAAAGCGCATACCGGGCTTGGCATCGATGCAGATATCCTGCAGCAGTTTGCGGTCGGGCACGTAGCTAAAGTCCACATGCTCAAACGAAACCTCGCCCTTCGGGGCGGCGAGCTCAATGGCATCCACAGCGTCGGGCTCCTGCTCGCGCGCATCGAGCAACGCGAACATGCGGCGCGCCGAGGCGTACGCGGTCTGGATCTGCGTAATGACGTTGGTGACCTCGTTGAACGGCTTGGTGTACTGGTTGGCATAGGACAGGAAGATCTGCACGCCGCCCACCGTGAGCGCCGCAGGCACGCCCGTGATCACGCCTACGCAGCCGATCACGGCGACCACGGCGTAGATGATGTTGTTGATAAAGCGCGTGCCGGGGTTAGAGAGCGAACCCATAAACTGCGCGCGCTCGCCCGCCGTATAGAGCTCGGCGTTGAGGGCATCGAAGCGCTGTTGAGCGTGCGGGCCGTAGGCGAAGGCGTCCACGAGCTTTTGCTCACCCACATACTCCTCGATATGACCGCCCAGTTGACCCTGAATACGCTGTTGAGCAGTGAAGCTCTTGTTGGAAAGCTTGGCGATGGCACCGGCCGCAAAGATGGAAAGCGGCGTGACGAGCACCACCACGAGCGTCATGGTCAGGTTAATGGAGAGCATAAACGCGAGCGTGCCAACGATGGTGATAACGCCGGTGAAAAGCTGCGTAAAGCCCTGCAGCAGGCCGTCACCCACCTGATCGACGTCGTTGACCACGCGGCTCATGAGGTCGCCGTGGGCATGGCCGTCGATAAAGCTGAGCGGCATGCGGCTGAGCTTGTCGCTCGCCTCCACGCGCATGTCGCGCACCGTCTCGTAGGACAGACGGTTGACGCAGTAGCCCTGCAGCCACTGGAAGGCCGCGGCACCTACCACGACAATCGCGAGCTTGGTGACGAGCGGCAGCAGCGCGTCAAAGTCCACCCGCCCGGCGGCAACGATGAGGTCGATGCCCTCGCCGATAAGGATGGGCGTATAGAGTTGCAAGATCACCGAGATGGCGGCGCTCACAAACGACGCCGTAAACGAAATGCGATGCGGACGGACGTAGCCCAGCAGGCGGCGAGTTACCGCGCCCACGGGGTAGCGCTCGGGGTCGCCGGGCTGGCGCGGGCCGTCACCCAAGTCGTTGAGGCTATCGTTGCCGGACACGTTGGCCGTCATCGTGGCGACCGAGCCGGAAGAAGTATACGGGTTCATTTAGCAGCCCTCCTTTGCGCAAGTGGATGCCGGGGCGCACGCGGCGCCTGAGGCGGGCACGGGGCTTGGGGCGAACGCGGGCGTCGCGCTCCCCTGCTGGCCCTCGAGCTCCTCGCGACGAAGCTGCGACTGGCAAATCTCGCGGTAGAGTTGGCAGCTTGCGTAGAGCTCGTCGTGCGCGCCCAGGCCCGCGACCGAGCCGTGGTCGAGCACGCAGATCATGTCGGCATCGCGCACGGTCGAGACGCGCTGGCTCACGATGACGGTCGTGAGCGGCAGCCCGCCCTCGGCGGCACCGCGCACACTGCGCTCGCGAATGGCGTGACGAAGCGCCGCATCGGTCTTAAAGTCGAGCGCCGAGGCGGAGTCATCCATGATCAGGACCTGCGGAGAGCCCACCAGGGCACGTGCGATGGTCAGGCGCTGGCGCTGGCCACCGCTAAAGTTCTTGCCGCCCGCCTCGACCGGGGCGTCGAGCCTCTGCGGCTTGTTGCGCACGAACTCGCCGGCCTGCGCCATATCGAGCGCCGCCCAAAGCTCCTCGTCGGTCGCCGACTCGTCGCGCCAGGTTAGGTTGCTACGGATCGTGCCGCTCACGAGCGACGCGCGCTGCGGTACGGTCGCGACCACATGGCGCAGCTGATCGAGCGGCCAGGCGTGCACGTCGGCACCCATTACGCTCACGCTGCCGGCGCCCGTGTCGTACAGGCGCGGGATGAGCGAGACGAGCGTCGACTTACCGCTGCCCGTACCGCCGATAATGCCGAGCGTTTTGCCCAGCGGCAGCTCCAGGGTCACGTCATTGACGGCGTTGGCGGCGCCCGCGCCAAAGGAGAAGCTCGCATGGCTGAAGCTCAGCGCAGGAACCGAAACAGCGCTGCCCATCGCGCTCGGCTCGGGCAGCGCAACCGGCTGGTTGCCCTCGTCGGTAATGCTCGGCTCGCAATTGAGCACCTCGTTGAGACGCGACGCGCTGGCGCTCGCCTTGGTAAAGACCACGACCAGGTTGGCGACATACACGATGGAAGTCAGGGTCTGCGTCATGTAGTTGACGAACGCCATGACCTGGCCCTGCGTGAGCTCGCCCACGTTGACCTGGACGCCGCCCACCCACAGGATGGCGCACACGCCCAGGTTCATCACCAAAAACGTGACGGGATTAAGAATCGACGAGAGCTTGCCCACCGCGATGGCGGTATGCGCCTGGTCATCGGCTGCCTGGGCAAAACGCTCGCGCTCGTGATCCTCGCGCACAAAGGCTCGGACCACGCGGGCGCCCGAAAGCCCCTCGCGACAGATGAGTGCGATGCGATCGAGCTTTGCCTGCAGCTGCTTGTAGTACGGGATGCAGCGCGCCATGACAAACCAAAACACCAGGCCGATGGCGGGCGTGCAAATCAAAAAGATGATGCCGAGCTTAAGGTCGATGGCAAGGGCCGCGACCATGGA
>JAIIUG010000110.1:0-5883 GCA_022739635.1 Collinsella sp.
TCGACGAAACTGGAGAGGAGGTATTACGAGCTCCTGTGCGAATTGGAGAGAGCGCTCCCGCAAACTGCCTCTTGACAACTTATAGGAGCGTCGGTTTTATTTTTGCGATTTTTTGTATGGTCGGAGGTTCGCTATCCAGCCCCGTAATCCGGCATAGTTTTGTTCGCGGAGGCACAACCGCGCGTTTAAGCGCGGGGCCGGCGGGGCATTTTTGCCCCGCCGGCCCCCATTCCAGCGCTATACCAGCCCCATCCCAGAGCTATTCCGGTTTGGTTTCTACCGTGGGAGTCTTGTCCGCCGCAACTGGAGTGCGGGCGGTGTCCATACTCAGGCAATGCTTGGGACAGCTTTCGATGCACTCGCCGCACACCACGCAAGCGTACGGGTCGATCGACCAGGTTCCGCCCTTGCGATCGACCGCGAGCACGCCCGCCGGGCAGCGGCGCGCGCACATGCCGCAGCAGATGCACACATCCATGTCGTTGACGATGTGCCCGCGCAAGCGCTCGGGCGCCGTCAGCTTCTCCTGCGGATAGCACACCGTTACCGGCTGCTTGACCATAGAACCCAAGGCCGTCTTGGCAAATGTCAGCAAACTCATGCCGCGCCTACCTTTCCGTGCAGCTAATGCAGGGGTCGATGGTCAGGATAATCATAGGCACGTTGGCAAGGAGCACGCCCTGCAGCGCATGCGTCAGACCCGCCAGGTTCTGCGACGTCGGCGTGCGCACGCGGAAGCGGTCCAGGTTCTTGGTACCGTTGCCACGCACATAGTAGTACGCCTCGCCGCGCGGCTGCTCAATCACAACCTCGCCGCGCGCGCCGTCGGCCGGCGTGAGCTTGGTGCGCCCGCCGATTCCGTCGTGCGGAATCTTGCCCACAAGCTCCTTGATAATGTCCATGGCCTGTGTGACCTCGGCGCAACGCACCTGGCAGCGGGCATAGCAGTCGCCATCGCTAGCAACGATAGGCTCAAACGCGGCCAGGTCCGCATAGGCGCCGTCGCCGAACATGCGCACGTCGTAGTCCACGCCCGAAGCGCGACCGAACGGGCCGACCATCGAAAGCTCCAGCGCATCCTTCTTGCTGATCACGCCCACGCCATGCAGGCGCTCGCCACAGCTGGCATCGTCCAAAAACGTATGCACCAGGGCCTCGTAATCGGGACGCATGGCATCGAGCGTCTGGACAATACCCGCCAGCTCGGAGTCCTCGATGTCGTGCTTAAGGCCGCCGATCTCGTTGATCGACAGAATCACGCGACCACCACAGGTGCTCTCGAAGATCTTGAGAATCTGCTCGCGCAGGGTCCACGACCGATAGAACAGCGCCTCGAAGCCAAAGGCATCCGCGAGCAGGCCCAGCCACAGCAGGTGCGAGTGGATGCGAGAAAGCTCGTGCAGAATGGTACGGATATACTGCACGCGGCCGGGCACCTCGATGTCGAGCATGCGCTCGCAGGCGCTGGCATAGCCGCAGCTGTGGCCCACGGCGCAGATGCCGCAGATGCGCTCGGCGATGTAGCCAAACTGATGCATATCGCGCTTTTCGGTGAGTTTCTCGAGCCCGCGGTGCACAAAGCCGATCTGCGGAATTGCCTCGATGACGCGGTCGTCCTCGATCACTAGGTCCAGATGAAGCGGCTCGGGCAGCACCGGGTGCTGCGGGCCAAACGGAATAACGGAGCGATGTGCCATGGACCTTACGCCTCCTTTTTCTGCTTGTCGCGGGCGGCCTTGGCGGCAAGCGCCGCGCGGACCTTGGCCGCTTTCTCGGGATCCATGGCGGCGAGCTTTGCTTCCAGCTCGGCGGCTTTGAGCGCCGCCTTCGCAGCAGCTTCATCGTGCTGAGCATCGGAGCCGGCAGCCGCAGAGGGCTGGGCGGCGGCAGCGCCCGCAGCGCCCTCCCCCGCAGCAGCAGCGGCCTTCTCGGCAGCGGCCTTGCGCGCCTTGGCCTCGGCTGCGGCGCGGACCTTCATGGCCTTCTCGCGCGCGGCCTTCACCTCGGGCGTGATGACGCTCATAGGCTCGGCAGTCGAGACCTGGTAGAAAAAGCCGTTAAAGTCGACCTGCATGTCGGTGATGGCAAGACCAAACAGGTCATGCGCCTCGTTCTCAAACGGGAATACCGCCGGATAGTACGAGCTGATGGACGGGATCTCCTGGTACTGGTCAATACCCTCGACTACCAGGTTCTCAATCGCATAGCTGCCGTCCTGCGCAATATGCTCCTGAGCAGCACGAACGTTGATAAACGTATAGACCAGGCGATACGACCCGTCGTCCACACAGCGCTCGGCATGCATCTGCACAAAGCGCGCGTCGGCACCCTTGAGCGCCTGCACATGCGCCAGGAGCTCGTCGATCCCGACGGTGGTATAGATTGCCTTTTGCATTACTCGGCCTCCTTTGCAGCGGCGGCCCCATCGCCGGCCTCAGCCGCAGTCACAAACCCGTCCTCGCCCAGCTCAACGCCACCGTCCCAGGTTGCGGCGCCGCCCACGGTGAGCGGATCGCCACCGGCGCGCATCACGGCCTCCTTCTGGTCCAGGATGCCGCACGCCTCCACGATGGCATCGATCACAGTCTCGGGGCGAATGGCGCACCCGGGCGCGTACACGTCCACGGGAATCGCGCGGTCCACGCCGCCGATCACGTTGTAGGCATCGCGGAACACGCCACCCGAGCACGCGCAAATGCCGCACGCCACCACACACTTGGGCTCAAGCATCTGGTTGTAGATCTGGCGCACGACGGGCAGGTTCTGCGCGTTGACCGAACCCGTCACCAAAAAGATATCCGCGTGCTTGGGGTTGCCGGTGTTGACCACGCCAAAGCGCTCCGCATCGAACAGCGGCGTGAGCGAGGCCAGCACCTCGATATCGCATCCGTTGCAGCTCGAGCCGTCGTAATGAATAACCCACGGCGAGCGCGACATTTTATGATCCATGGATGCCGCCTCCTAAATAAACACGTCGACGAGGATGGGCATAAGGTTGAGCAGGCCAAACACCAGCGCCACGCCCCAGCCGAGCTTAAAGCAGCTGCGCCAGGTGCTACGGGCGAAGGTGTTATCGATCAACACCTCGACAAAATACGTCGCGACCATCACGACCAGGGCAACCACCCAGCTCACAGGGTTGTCCCAAACAAAGAACATGCCCACCCACATCAAAAACAGCACGGTCTCGCACCAGTGCATAAGGGTCATCTTGGCCAGCGTGCCGCCGCTCATCTCGGTGGCGACGCCCTGGACGATCTCCTGATGCGCGTGATGCGAGTACGAAAGGTCAAACGGCGACTTGCGCAGCTTGATGGTAAGCACCGCGAGCAGCGCAAGGAAAATGGGCGCGCTGTACGCGATGATGGGGGTCGACTGCCCCGTCACGGCGATGGAATCGAAGCTATCGGTGGCAAGGTACAGGCCCACGCTCATCAGCAGAACGGCGGGCTCGTAGCTCATGACCTGCAGCAGCTCGCGGTCGGCGCCAACCTGGGCAAACGGGCTTTGCGTCGAGGCGGACGCCAGCACCACAAAGATCGCGGCAAGCGTAACCATAAAGGCGCACAACAGCGTGTTGGAGCCCGACACAAAGATGCCGCCGCCCACCACAGTGAAGATGAGCGCGCATGCCATGTAGGTGTCGTCCATGGTGTTTACGCTGGCAGGAGCCTTGCGCAGCAGCTTGGCAACGTCGTAGAACGGCTGCAGCAGGCGCGGGCCCACACGGCCCTGCATGCGGGCCGAAAGCTTACGGTCAAGGCCGTCGATCAGGCCGCCCACAAACGGCGCCAGCAGGGCAAACGCCACAGTGCCAATAAAAATGCCCACGACGCCCGAACCTTCGAAATACTTGCCGCGCAGCACCGAGGGCGCACTCATGGCAAGCCGCTCGGGCCCAATCCACGCGCAGCACAGCAGCGCAAACAGAATGATGCTGCAGCACACGACGCTACCCGCGGGGCCAATACGCTTCTCGCCAAGGGCGTCCTCCGAGTACCAATTGCGCTTTTCGGCCTTTACCTCGCGTCCCATCGAGCCACGGAAATGGCGATATTTGTCGGTTCCCACGCCCGAAAGATATACGTTTACGTGCGGTTTGTTGCTCACGCGGAACGACGTCAGCAGCACCACGGCGATAAACGCCACGATAACCACCATCAGATACATGGCGTCCTTGCCAATAACGTACGGCACGCGGCCAAACACCATGGCCAAGTAAGGCGACACCAGACCGCTCGAGATAACCGGAAACGCCACGCAGCACAGAATCAGCAGCGCAGCGATGGTGTTGAGCGCCATCCATTCGGTCTTATGGACATTGACCTCAACGTTTTGAGCCGTGGGGTCGACGCCCGAAAGCTTGGCAAGCCACTTGCCCCAGAAGTAAAACGTCGCGGCCGAGCCAAAGGCAAGCACCATGATCATGAGCACGTTGCCGGTCTGCGCAAACGCCACCAGGGCGCCCCACTTGGACACGAGCATGCCAAACGGCGCCACGAACATGCCCATGATGCCCAACATCATCAGGCGCGTCAGGTGCGGCATGCGGCTGAACATACCGTCCATGTCCTCGATATTGCGGCTACCGATATGGTGCTCGGCGGTGCCCACGCACAGGAACAGCAGCGACTTGGCCACCGTGTGGAACAAGATCAGGAAGATAGCGGCCCACACGGCCTCGGGCGCGCCGACGCCCAGGCAGGCACTGATGAGGCCCAGGTTGGAGATAGTGGAGTACGCAAGCACGCGTTTGGCGTTGCTCTGCGAGATGGCCATGAGGGCAGCGAGCAAAAACGTGATGGCGCCCACGCTGGTGACCATAAAGCCAGTCACGGGATAGATGGCATAGAGCGGGCTCAGCTTGACCATCAGGAACACGCCGGCTTTGACCATGGTTGACGAGTGCAGCAGGGCGCTCGTGGGTGTGGGGGCGACCATAGCACCGAGCAGCCAGGTATGGAATGGCATCTGCGCTGCCTTGGTAAGGGCGGCGAGCGATAGCAGGATGACTGGCATCACCAGCAGCGCGGATTGCGCGGTGCCGGTGCCGGAAAGCTCGATCATGCCCGAGATGGTCAGCGGCATGCCGTTAACGTGCAGGTACATGAGTCCGGCCAAAAACGCGATGCCGCCCAGCATGTTGAGGATGATCTGGGTAAAGGCGTTTTTGATGGCCTCGGGCGTGCGCGTGTAGCCAATCATGAGGAACGAGCACACGGTGGTGATTTCCCAACCGCAGAACAGCCACTCCAGGTTGTCGCTCGTCACGATGACGAACATGGCCGAGAGGAACAGGAACATAAGCGCCAGGAACTGCGGGCGACGGTCGGGCGCGGTCTGCCCGCGCAGCGCTGCCTCGTGCTCGTCGTGGGCCTGGAAGTCCTTCATGTAGCCCAGGGCATACACGCAGATTAGGCTGCCGACGATGCCGACGGCGAGGACCATGATCACGCTCATGTAATCCAGGTAGAGCGGCGTCGCCGTGACGGCTTCGGCCGCGGGCAGTGTCATGGCTGCAAAGGCGAGCGAGCCCACCAACTGGACTATGCCGAGCACCGTGGTGAGCGCGTTCCTATATTTGCACGCGCTATACAGGATGACGGCGCACAGGATGACATCGATGGCGGAGCTGATGATGGAGAGCACGTGCGAGGCGCCCGGCGCGACCTCGAAGCTCTGCGGACCCGTGCCAAAAAATAAAACGGCGACTACAACCGTCACCGCCATAATGATGCCAGAGCCTACCAGCCCCACCGCATCGCGGGCGCGGTCACCACGCGCGAGCAGCATGCCCAGCGCCGGTACCAGCGGAAACAGGGTAAGGAAATACAGTAGCGTCATACCATCACTCCCCCATGCAAAAACGCTGCAATTGTTTAA
>JAIIUG010000013.1:0-35893 GCA_022739635.1 Collinsella sp.
GACGGCGCACACGGAGCCGTCCTCGCCAGCGACAAACTCGAGCGGGGAGACGAGCGGCAGAACCTCGACGCCCTCGGCCTTGGCGTGGTGCAGCTCGGCGCGACGGCAGGGCATCTCGTCCTCGGTACGGCGGTAGGCGATGATGGCGTGCTCGGCGCCCAGACGCTTGGCGGTACGGACGGCGTCCATAGCCACGTTGCCGCCACCAAAGACGACGACGTTCTTGCCGTGCTTGGTGGGGGTGTCGTACTCGGGGAACTTGTTGGCCTTCATCAGGTTCACGCGGGTGAGGTACTCGTTGGCGAAGAAGACGTTGGGCAGGTTCTCGCCGGGGACGTTGAGGAACTTGGGCAGGCCAGCACCGGTCGCCACGTAGATGGCGTCGAAGCCCTGCTCGAACAGCTCCTCGGCCGTGGCCATGTTGCCCACGACGGAGTTGTACTCAAACTTGACGCCCATGTCCTCCAGGCCGTCAATCTCGCGCTTGACGACTGCCTTGGGCAGACGGAACTCGGGGATGCCGTAGACCAGCACGCCGCCGCCGGTGAAGAAGGCCTCGAAGACGGTGACGTCAAAGCCGTTACGGGCGAGCTCGCCGGCGCAGGTGATGCCAGACGGGCCAGAGCCGACGACGGCGACCTTCTTACCGTTCTTGGGGGCCATCTTGGGCGTGGAGGCGAGCTCGGGGCGGTCACCCAGGAAGCGCTCGAGCTGGCCGATGGCCACGGGCTCGGACTTCTTGCCACGGATGCACTTGCCCTCGCACTGGTTCTCCTGCGGGCAGACGCGGCCGCAGATGGCGGGAAGCATGGAGTCCTCGCGGATGGTATCGAGAGCGCCGCCAAAGTCCTTCTCGCGGATCTGCTCGATAAAGCGGGGGATGTTGATGTTGACGGGGCAGCCCTCAACACAGAACGGCTTCTTGCAGTTGAGGCAGCGCTCGGCCTCGGCCAGCGCCATCTCCTCGGTGAAGCCCTTGTCGACGGGGCGGAAGTCGCAGGCACGCTCGGCGGCCGGCTCCTCGTTATCGGGGGTGCGGGGCGACTTCATATCGGCAACGAAACGACCGTTAACTAGTGGCATGCGCAGCTCTTTTCCTCATAGGCCTTGAGGGACTCGCCCTCTTCGGAACGGTAAGCGGCCTGGCGGGCACGAAGGTCGTCCCAGTCGACCAGGGTGGCATCGAAGTCGGGGCCGTCGACGCAAGCGAACTTGGTCACGCCGCCCACCTCGACGCGGCAGCAGCCGCACATGCCGGTGCCGTCAACCATGATGGGGTTGAGCGACGCGGTGATGGGGGTGTCGTACTTCTGGGCGGTGAGGGTCGAGAACTTCATCATCGGAACGGGGCCGACGCAGAAGACCTGGCTCACGGCCTTGTCCTGCAGCAGGCGCTCCAGCGGAGCGGTGACAACGCCCTGCTCGCCGTAGGAACCGTCATCGGTGGTGATGTGGATGTGGTCCTCGTCGAGGAGCTCGCGGAACTGGTCCTCCATGAGCAGGAGGTCCTTGGTGCGGGCGCCCATGATGGCGTGAACCTCGTGGCCGGTCTCGACCAGGTGCTTGGCGACCGGGAAGGCAATTGCCAGGCCGACGCCGCCGCCAATGACGGCGCAGGGGCCCTCGGCCATCTCGGTGGGAACGCCCAGCGGGCCCACGACGTCGCGCAGCGACTCGCCGGCCTCGTAGGTGGACAGCATCTCGGTGGTCTTGCCGATCACCATGAAGATGAACTCGACCCAGCCCTCGTCACCGTTCCAGCCAGCTAGGGTAAACGGGACGCGCTCGCCCGTCTCGTTGGCGCGAACCATGAGGAACTGTCCAGCGTGCGCATGTTTGGCGATCGCAGGCGCCTCGATGCGGAACTTGAACACCTTCTCCGAGAACTGCGTCTTCTCCAGGATCTTATACATAGAACCCCTCTCTTGTTAGGGCCGCCGAACCGTGCCTCCACGGAAATGGACGGTAGCCCGAATAAAACCGTACGCGCACAGGCGTTGTGCAAACATACGGTGCAAATTATACCCTCATGGCCATGCTGTTTACGTGTTTCTTCGGCAGGTGGGAAAACGGTTTATCCCGTCTGACCTACCAAAAAGGGACAGGTTTATTTTGGTCGGTTTTATCAGGCAAAACGGCAAAGGGGGCCGGTCTCGCGTTGCGGTGAGGCCGGCCCCCTTTGGGGTGTTGCGTATGTATGGCGGCGCGGGGTTTATTGCGATGCGGCCACTGGGGCGTTTCCGCAGATAAAACCTGCCAAAATAAACCTGTCCCTTTTTGGTAGGTTTTAGTGTTTGCCGTTGGCGGAAGCGGCGCCGTTTACGTGATCGCGGGCGTAGATTACGCCGTGGACGATGGCCAAACCGGCGGCGTCTGCGGCGCGGGCGCAGGTGTCCTGGAAGTCCTCGGCCTCGCGGGCGCGCAGCTGCTTGAGCACATAGTCTGCCACGGCCATCTTGCCGGGAGGGTTGCCGATGCCGGTGCGGATGCGACTAAAGTCGCGGCTGCCCATCTTGTCGATGATGGAGCGCAGTCCGTTGTGGCCGGCGTGGCCGCCGCCCACCTTGACGCGTACGTCGCCGGCGGGAATGTCGAGCTCGTCGTGAATCACGAGCAGCTCCTCGGCCTTGATCTTGTACTCGCGGCAGAGCTTGGAGATGGGGCCACCCGAGGTATTCATATACGACTGCGGCTTGACCAGCACAATCTGGCGCTTGCCGCCCTCTTCCTCGGCATCGTTGATATTGATGAGTGCGACCTCGGCGCCTGCCTGGTTTTTCCAGTACGTGACGCCGGCCTGACGGGCCAGCTCGTCGATCGCCTTAAAACCGGCGTTGTGGCGGGTTTCGGCATATTCCTCGCCAGGGTTGCCAAGTCCGGCAACCATGCGAATCTTAAGCGGCTGTGCAGCTGCCATATTTGTCCCTTCGTTACACAAATAGTTCAATCAACGACAAAGGCTACCACGCCCGCCGAAGGCGAGGAAAGGTTGCAGCAAAGTCATTTCAGAAAACAGCTGCCCCGAGACAGCAGGAAGCCCCGGACACGCCGGGAGGGGTTATCAAAGCGAACATCCCGCAGCCGCAAAGCGGCGAGGACGTTCGCTTTGATAACCCCGCAGGCGTGTCCGGGGCTTCCGGAGGGATGCGAGGGTCGAGCGACTACAGCGCGAAGTCGCCGCCGACGAGCGTGGAGACGGGCTCCTCGTGGTAAACGGCGGAGATGGCCTGAGCGAACTCCTCGGCGACCGAGATGGTCTTGATCTTGCCGCCGACCTCGACGGGGATGGCGTCGGTGACGACGCACTCGACGATCGGGGCGTCGTTCAGACGCTCGATGGCCGGACCGGAGAAGATGCCGTGGGTGGCGCAGACGTAGATGTCGCCAGCGCCCATAGCCTTGAGCTCCTTGACGTTGGCGCACAGGGTGCCAGCGGTGTCGATCATGTCGTCATTGATGACGCAGGTCTTGCCCTTGATGTCACCGATGATGCCCATGACCTCGGCGGCGTTGTGGCGCGGACGGCCCTTGTGGGCGATGGCCAGGTCGCAGCCGAGCATGTCGGACAGCTTCTTGGCGGCCTTGGCACGACCCACGTCGGGGGAGACGACAACCAGGTTGTCGGTGTCGAAGTTCATGGCGTTGTAGTACTGGCCAAACAGCGGCAGTGCGGACAGGTGGTTGACCGGGATATCAAAGAAGCCCTGGATCTGACCCTGGTGCAGGTCGAGGGTGATGATGCGGTCGACGCCGGCGCGCTCGAGCAGGTTGGCGACGAGGCGGGCGGTGATGGGCTCGCGCGGGCCGGCCTTGCGGTCCTGGCGGGCATAGCCGTAGTGGGTGATAACGGCTGTGATGGAGCGGGCGGATGCACGCTTGGCAGCGTCGGTGGCGATGAGCAGCTCCATGAGCATGTCATTGACGTTGCCGCCGGCCACGGACTGAATCAGGAAGACGTCGGCGCCGCGGACGGTCTCGTCGTAGCGGGCGTAAATCTCACCATTGGCGAACTGCTTTAGCGTAAGGCCCGAAAGCTCGACCCCAAGGTACTCAGCGATCTTCTGAGCGAGGGGACGGTTGGAGGAACCGGAATACACGCGGATGGACTTGCGCATATTCTCCGACTTCTCGGGATCATTAATCGGCATTACCCTTCTCCTTTATATCGAATGCCATATAGATGCCTTGTTGCATTGTAACCGCGCGACGGGGTTTATCGAGTCTTGATAACGTCTTTACCGTCAACGGACACGAACCGACCACTCATCCGGTCGCGCAGGTCACAATAGAAAAAGGAGCCATCCCCATGGGAACAGCTCCTTTTGTGCTTGGTAAAACGTTATACCTCGTCGTCCTCGTGCAGACGGCGGCGATAATCGGCGGCCCAGCCCTCAATATTTACCTGACGGGCGCGGCCCAGGCCGAGTGCGTCAGCCGGGACCGGCTCGGTGATGACGGAGCCGGCGGCCACGAGCGCGCCGTCGCCGATCTGGGCGGGTGCGACCATCATGGTGTCGGAGCCAATGAAGGCGTCCTTGCCGATGACGGTCTTGTGCTTGTGGACGCCGTCGTAGTTGCAGGTGATGGAGCCAGCGCCCACGTTGACGCCGGAGCCCATGGTGGTGTCGCCGATGTAGGACAGGTGCGGCACCTTGGAGCCCTCGCCGATCGTGGACTTCTTGATCTCCACGTGCGTGCCGGCCTTGGATCCGTCGAGCATGTGGGTGCCCGGGCGCAGGTAAGCGCGCGGGCCACAGTCGACGCCGTTCTCGATGACGGCCTCGATGGCGATGGTCTCATCGATGGTGCAGCCGCTGCCGACGGTGGTGTCGGTGAGACGGCTGTTGGGGCCGAGCTGGCACTCCTCGCCCACGGTGACGTGGCCGATCAGGTGCGTCTGCGGCCACACGACGGTGTCGCGGCCGATGGTGGCGTCGGGGCCGATCCAGGCCTGCGTGGGGTCGATGAACGTGACGCCCTCGGCCATCCAGTGCTCGTTGATGCGGTCGCGCGCGATGGCGGTGAGCTGTGCGAGCTGGATGCGGCTGTTGACGCCCAGGCCGTCGCGGTAGTCGTCGCAGTGGAAGATGGAGACTGCCTGGCCGTGACCCTTGAGGATTTCGAGCATGTCGGGCAGGTAGTACTCGGACTGCGCGTTGTCGTTGCCGATCTCGTTAATGTGGGCGGCGAGCTGTGCGCCGTCGAAGGCGTAGCAGCCGGCGTTGCACTCGAGTAGCTCGGCGGCCTGCTCGGGCGTGCAGTCCTTCTGCTCGATGATGCGCTCGATCTGACCATCGGCGCCCAGTTTGATGCGGCCGTAGCCAAAAGGATCGGGCGGGGTCATGGTCATGACGGTGCAGGCGAGCTCGCCGGTGGCGACGGTCTGTGCGAACTTGGCGACGGTGTCGGCGGTGATGAGCGGCAGGTCGCCGTTGAGCACGACGACGGGGCCTTGCGTGATGCCGCAGGCCTCGAGCGCGACCTTGACGGCGTGGCCGGTGCCCAGGCGCTCGGTCTGCTCGACGCACTCGACCTTGGTGGCGCTGTTGGCGTAGGCGCCATCGATGAGGGCACGCATCTCGTCGGCGTGGCTGCCGATGACGACCACGACGCGGCTGCAGCCGGCCTTGATGGTGGCGTCGACGATCCACTGGACCATGGGCTTACCCAGGATCTTGTGCGAAACCTTGCAGTGGTTCGACTTCATGCGGGTGCCCTCGCCGGCGGCGAGGATAATTGCGGTTGCGTCCATGTGATCTCCTGTTACGTTATAGAGACGTGTGTTTGGAAACGATACACGGCGCAATATGATACCGCAGGCATATGATGAGCGCGTAACGATTGGTTTGCGGCGGTTGAGGCTTGCGCCGCCGGCGTGGCGTTTGCGCTGGTTGTGCATGGCGGCGGCGCTGCGGCGTCGGCGCTTTGCGCGAGGGGATGGGAGGTGCCCGTGGATATCATGCGGGAGGAATCGGGCAACGAGCCCGTCGCGGCATTTTCGATGTCGCATCCGGCGGTACCGGCGCTCTACATGGTGCTGACGTTGGGGCTCACCATGTTCTCGATGCAACCGGTGCTGATCGCGCTGTCGCTCGCGGGCGGGTTGGCGTATGGATTTGCGACGCGCGGGGCTGCCCGCACGTTGGGCGCGCTTCGCTGGCAGCTGCCGGTGATTTTGATCATTGCGCTGGTCAACCCGCTGTTTAGTGCATCGGGCTCGACCGAGCTTTTCCATATTGGCATGCACGTGGTGTATTTGGAGAGCATGATGTACGGCCTTTGCATGGGTGGGCTGTTTGTGGCGAGCGTGCTGTGGTTTGAGGCCGCGGCGTCGATGCTCGAATACGACAAGGTGCTCGCACTGTTGGGCAACGCCGCACCGGTGGTCGCGCTCATGATCTCGATGTGCATGCGGCTTATTCCACAGTTTTTGCGCCGCGGCCGCACGGTGCTGGCGGTGCAGGATGCGATTGATGTACTGGGACGCGCGCCGGCTGATCCCGTGCGCTCGCGCCTGCGGGCATCGAGCGTGCTGATGGGCTGGGGCATGGAAGATTCGCTTGAGCGCGCGGATGCCATGCGCTCCCGTGGATGGGGCGCCACGACGCGCCGTACGACGTATGCGCGGTATCGACTGGGGCGCGGCGACGCTGCCGCGCTGGTTGGACTTGCGGTGTTTGGTGCCGCCGCGGTGACGGTGGCATGGACCGCGACGACGCAGTATTCGTTTTACCCGCAGCTTTCGGTGCCTGCGCCGTGGCTGGGCTATGTCGTGTACGCTGCCTGGATGGTGCTGCCTTGCGTGTTGCATGCGATCGATGAGGAGAGGTTCGGCTGATGACTCGGTTGGATAGGGGCCCGGTGTCGGGCGCGGCGTGCGGCCCGGATATGCCGGCGATTGAGGTGCGGGGCCTGAGCTTTGCCTACCCCAGGGCTGATGCCGCGGTGCTCGAGGGGCTCGACTGGTCTGTTCCCCAAGGTGCATTTGCGCTGCTTGTTGGCGGTACCGGATCGGGTAAGTCGACGCTGCTGTCGCTGCTCAAGCCCGAGATCGCTCCGGCGGGCGAGCGCACTGGCGATGCGCGCGTGCTGGGCGAGAACGTTGCCGACATGGACGTGCGCGCGTCTGCGGAGTGCGTGGGCTACGTGTTCCAGGATCCCGAGAACCAGATTGTGTGCGAGACCGTGTGGCACGAGATGGCGTTTGGCCTGGAAAACTTGGGCATGCCGCGTGACGAGATGCGCCGCCGTGTTGTCGAGACCAGCTATTTCTTTGGGCTGGAGGACTGGCTGCATCGCGATACCGATACGCTTTCGGGTGGCCGCAAGCAGCTGCTGTCGCTTGCCGCCGTCCTGGCGCTGCGTCCGCGTGTGCTGCTACTCGACGAGCCCACGTCCCAGCTCGATCCCGTTGCCGAGAAGAATTTTCTGCACGCGCTGTTTCGCGTGAACCGTGAGCTGGGCTGCACGGTTGTCGTGGCTACGCATCAACCGCGGCCGATGCTCGAGTATGCGACGTGTGCGTATCGGATTGAGGGCGGTCGCGTGCGCGAGGTGGCGGATATGGCTTCTTTGGGACGCCGAGAATCGCTGCTTTCCGATGACATGTTGGGGTGGGGTGCCATCCGATGTGCAAAAAACGGAGTATTCAGCAGACGTGAGGACAATTTGGGCTCTCTGGAGCCGCCCGGGGACGTATCGAGCGCGAAAAAAAGTTCGGAACTGGACAAATCGTCCGAATTTGTGGCGCAAACGTCGCTCGAGAACGGCTCGGAAGCCTTCCCGCGCACGGATGGAAGCAGAATACTCCAAAAAATGCACGGCGGGTCGGCTACCACCCTGTCGGAAGGCTGGTTTCGCTACGATCGCGCGGGCGGTTGGGTGCTGCGCGGGCTCGATGTGACGTTTTCAGCCGGCGCGGTGCATGCGGTTGTGGGCGGAAACGGCTGCGGCAAGTCGACGATGCTCTCGGTGCTGGCCAAGACGGCTAAGATGCAGCGTGGCCGCATGGTGCGCGGGGCGGCCTCGGCTGCGCTGCTGCCACAGAATCCCAAGGCATTGCTGGTCGCCGAAACGGTGCGCGACGAGCTGATGGAATGGGCTTCGGCCTGCGGATACGACGAGGCCGCAGCACGGGAGCAGACAGCGCGCCTGGGCCTGGCGGGCTTGGAGGCGCGTCACCCGTACGATCTTTCGGGCGGTCAGCGCCAGCTACTTGCGTTGGCAAAGCTGCTGTTGATTGGTCCGGAGCTGCTGTTGCTTGATGAGCCCACCAAGGGCCTTGATCTGGCAAGTCGCTGCATTATCGCCCGAGCCCTGCGCGAGCATGCGCAGGCCGGCGGCACCGTCATCATGGCCACGCACGACTTAGACTTTGCCGAGCAGGCGTCCGATGACGTCGCCATGATGTTCGACGGCGAAATCGCCTGCATGGAGCCTCCGGCAGATTTCTTTGCCGACAACGTGTTTTATAGGGCGTGATGGGATGACGGACTGTCGTTTCTCGCGCTTGCTTGCAAAACTGGAGATCCCGCTGCTGCTGGCGGTGCCAGCCGTGATGGCTGCGGCGTTGCTGGCGGGCGTTGAGCAGGCAGCGTTGGCCATGCTTGTCGTGGTGGCGCTGGTGCTTGCGCTGTTCTTTGCGGGTTACGAGGTGTCGCGCCCGGGCCTGCGCCAGATTATGCCCACGCTGGTGTTGGCGGCGTTGGCCGCGGCGGGGCGCATCTTGTTTGGCCCCATTCCCGACTTTAAACCGGTGAGCGCCATCGCCATTATCGCGGGGGCGACGCTTGGTCGCCGCAATGGTTTTATGGTTGGCGCGCTGGCGGCGCTGACCAGCAATTTCTTTTTTGGACAGGGCATGTGGACGCCGTGGCAGATGTATGCCTGGGGTCTGGTTGGCTATGTTGGCGGGGCGCTGGCGCATGCGGGCGCGTTCGACCGTGCGGATGGAACCGTGCGCATGCCGGCGCTGATGGCGTACGGCTTTGCGTCGGGCCTGCTGTATGGCGTCGTGATCAACGCGTATGACATCATCGGTTTTGTGCAGCCGCTCACCTGGGCAGGCGCCATAGCGCGTCTTGCTACGGCGGTGCCGTTCGACATCACGCATGGCCTCGCGACCTGCGTGTTCTTGGCCGCTCTGTACAAGCCCTGGTGTCGCCGCATCAACCGCGTCGTCGTGAAATACGGGCTGTAGGGCTGGTTGTGCCGTGGCGAGAATTAATACTGTCGAAGTGCCATTTCAAAACTATGCCGGTTTACGGGGCTAGATTGGCACAGGCAGACCATACCAGCTTTTTTCGAAATGGGGTAAGCCGTTTGCCTGCGGTTTTATTATTTCGGAATTGCGTACGGTTGAGGGTTTGCGATTTAGCCCCGTAAACCGGCGTAGTTTTGAAATGGCGGTTGATGTGACGGGCATCATAGCCCTCAGAGGGTCAATTGATCCGTTTTCTTCCGTCCCCAGATGTCCCCAGGGAATCAGTTGACGGCGCTTGCCACGAAACTGGCCCATCCACTACGTTTAGCCCGATACCCCCAAGCACAACCGCGTTTTATGAAAAACCGCAGGCTTTCTACCTGCGGTTTTCTTTTTGCGTTGTTCGCTGTGGTTGGGGGTAGTGGCTCAAACGTAGTGGATGGGCCGATTTCGTGGCGGGTGGGTCGCGTGGATGCCCTCGCGAGGTGAAAATGGTCCGTTTTCCTCCGTCCCCGGGGGATCATTTGGGGCTAGAGCTCTAGCGTGAGGGTGACGGGGCAGTGGTCGCTGCCGAAGATGTCGCCGCGGATGCCGGTGTCGCGTACGTTGCCGGCGATTGCGTCGCTTACCAGGAAGTAGTCGATGCGCCAGCCGGCGTTGTTCTTGCGGGCATTAAAGCGGTAGCTCCACCAGCTGTAGACGCCCTCGACGTCCGGATTGGCCGCGCGCCAGGTATCGGTAAACCCGGCGTCGAGCAGCTCGGTAAACTTGCCGCGCTCCTCGTCCGAAAAGCCTGCGTTGCCGCGGTTGGACTTGGGGTTCTTAAGGTCGATCTCCTCGTGTGCCACGTTAAAGTCACCACAGGTCACCACGGGCTTTCCGGTCTCGCGCTCGAGGCCTGCCAAAAAGCCGCGATAGGCATCGTCCCAGGCCATGCGCACGTCGATGCGGGCGAGTTCGTTTTGCGCGTTGGGCGTGTAGACATCCACAAACCAGAATTTGTCGAACTCCAGCGCGCAGACACGACCCTCGGTCGCGGCTTGGGCAACGAGCTCGGCTGCCTCGCCTTCACCGGCGTGGGGCAGCAGCGCGTCGGCGCGCAGCACGCGCAGCGGTTCCTGGCGGCTAAAGACCGCGGTGCCCGAGTAGCCCTTGCGCTCGGCGTAGCTCCAGGTTTGGTGATAGCCGGGCAGGTCGATATCGACCTGGCCCTCTTGCAGCTTGGTCTCCTGCAGCGCCAGGATGTCGACATCGAGGTCCTGTGCGATCTGGATAAAGCTCGGGTCTTTTTTGAGCACGGCGCGCAGGCCGTTGACGTTCCACGAGGCGAAAGTGTAAGTCTGAGGCATGGTGTCCTTTCGACGGGGTTGGCAGGCTTAAGATTAACGCAACTAGAGCGGGGCGGAGTCCGCGAGTGATAGTGCGAACGCCGCCGTCCCGGAGACACGGACGGAGGACATATATGACGCAGGCAATATCGGACCCCAAACAGGCCTCCGCTGCGCTGGCGGAGCTGTTCGAAACCCATAGCCACGTGGTCTTCTTTGGCGGCGCGGGTGTTTCCACGGCAAGCGGCATCCCCGATTTCCGCAGCGTGGACGGCCTGTATCACCAGCAGTTTGCCTATCCGCCCGAAACCATGCTCTCGCACAGCTTTTACGAGACACATCCGGCGGAGTTCTTCGACTTTTACCGCACCAAGATGATCGCGCTTAACGCTAAGCCCAACCGCTGTCACACCAAGCTGGCCGAGCTGGAGCGTGCCGGCAAGCTCGACGCCGTGGTGACGCAAAACATCGACGGCTTGCATCAGATGGCGGGCTCGCAGCGCGTGTTTGAGCTGCACGGCTCGGTTCACCGCAATATCTGCCAGACGTGCGGCGCGGTCTACAGCGCCGAATGGATTTGCGCGCGCGAGCACGAGGGTGCCGCGGACGTGCCCGTGTGCCCCGCGTGCGGTGGTCGCATCAAGCCCGATGTGGTGCTCTACGAAGAGCCGCTCGACGAGCATGTGTTGACCGGTGCCGTTGCCGCCATCGCCGCGGCCGATGCCCTTGTCGTGGGCGGAACCTCGCTCGTAGTGTATCCGGCGGCGGGCCTTACGCGTTACTTTACTGGCGATACGCTGGCCATTTGCAATTTGGCGCCCACCGACCAGGATGCAAATGCCGGCCTGCTGATTTCTTGCGACATCGCGGCCGCGTTTGCGTTCTAGCCCGCGCGCGCGGATACAATAGAAAGACTGATTGCAAAGCGACCCCGCCGCCAGCGCCCGAGCGCGGCGGCGTGGGCATTTTAGGAGGATGTTCATGGCGAACGACAGCAAGACATGGCGGTGCGGAAAGTACGAGCTCAGCTTTGACCGTCCGCGCATCATGGGCGTCCTCAACGTGACGCCCGATTCGTTTAGCGACGGCGGGGAGCACTTCGACCCGGATGCCGCCATCGAGTACGGCCTGGCGATGCTTGACGCCGGCGCCGACATCATCGACGTGGGCGGTGAGTCCACGCGCCCTGGCTTTACCCCGGTTAATCCCGACGAGGAGGCTCGCCGCGTGCTGCCCGTGGTGCGCGCGCTGGCCAAAGAGGGCGCCATCGTCTCGATCGATACGCGTCATGTGGCGGTTGCCAAGGCGGCCGTGCGCTGCGGCGCCTCGATCGTCAACGACGTGACCGGCTTCACCGACCCCAAGATGGTCGAGTTCGTTAAGACGAGCACCTGCGGTGTCATCGTAATGCACGCCGGCGAGGTCGCCGTACCCGCACGCACGCACGCGACGGTGCAGCTCGATACCTCAGCTGCGGCGTTTGTTGCCGAGAAGGCACGCGAAGCGGCTGCCGAGGCCGCGCGCGAGGCCGAGAAGCCGGCCCGTCGCCGTCGCGGCAAGTTGCTGGGCGAGTCCAAGGTTGAGGCCAAGCTTCCGGGCGGTGTGGTACAGCCCTCGCTGCCGTTTGGCGAACCGGAGCCCGCGCCCGAGCCTGTTGACGAGCCAGAGACGCCGACTGCCGAGCAGGCTGCCCCTGCCGCCGCTGCGCCCGAGACCGTGCCCGCCGCTACCGAAGCCGCACCAGAGCCCAGCGACCACCTGGCCGCCATGATGCGCCGCAGTGCCCGCCGTGAGGAAGCCTACGTGCCCACCTCGCAGCTCCGCCGCTTTACCCTGCCCGATTCTGCGCCCATCATGCGCCGCGTCATGGGCTTTCTGTCCGACCAGGCCCGCACGCTCATCCATGCCGGCGTGTCGCGCGACCGTATCTGCATCGATCCCGGCCCGGGCTTTGGCAAGACGGCCAACGAGGATGTCGTCATCCAGCGCGAGACCGCCAAGATGGCGTCGCTGGGCTATCCGCTCATGTGCGCCGTGTCGCGCAAACGTTTTGTGGGAGCCGTCTCGGGCGTGACCGAAGCCGCCGCGCGCGATGCCGCCACGTTTGGCGTGTGCCTGGGCGCCATCCAGGCCGGCGCCAACATCGTGCGTGTGCATGACGTTGCGGGCTTTGCGCAGTTCCTGAACGGTTACTGGGCCGTTGCCAAGCCGCAGCCGCGCCGCGCGTTTGTGGCCGTGGGTTCCAACCTGGGGCATCGCTGCGACAACATCCGTGCTGCGCGCGACATGATTGCCGAGATCCCGCTTACCTGCGTGTCCAACTGCTCGCGCATCTACGAGAGCGAGCCGGCCTACGAGACGCGCCAGGACGCATTTGCCAACGCCGTCATCGAGATCAAGACCGAGCTGGCGCCGTTGGTGCTGCTCGACGAGCTCATGAAGATCGAGGCCGAGCTGGGGCGCGACCGCTCCAAGAAGGCCAAGGTCAACGGCCCGCGCACCATCGACCTGGACCTGCTGTGGATGGACGGCGAGACCCACGGCGGCAAAAAGCTGCGCCTGCCGCATCCGCTCATTGGTGAGCGCGACTTTGTGCTGGTGCCGCTCGAGGACCTGATGCACGACCCGGCGCGGTTCTTCCGCTACAACGGCGTCGAGGTCAAGGAGCCCGAGGACCGCGTGGGCCATATCGTGGGCGAATTGGGGCGTATGTAGATGATTGAGATGAATGCTGTAGCCGCCGGTATCGAGCTTGACGCCGCGCGCGACGCAGGCCGCGAGGGTGCGTCCGCGGGCTGGTGCGCTTGGAGTGCGGGTGAGGCGTCGTTGACGTTTTCGCTGATCGTGCGCCCGGACGTGAGCATGCATGCCTTCCACGGCCTGCCGTTTGTGGCGGCGATGGGTATGATGGATGCGCTTGTGGGCACAGCGTCGACGCCGGGTCTGGGCCTTGCCGGCAAGGTGGGCATTGAGTGGCCGAGCAATATCGTGTACGGCGCGCCCGCGTTTGAGACGTCGTTCGCGCGCGTCGCCGTCA
This sequence comes from Collinsella sp., assembly GCA_022739635.1. Lineage (GTDB taxonomy): Bacteria > Actinomycetota > Coriobacteriia > Coriobacteriales > Coriobacteriaceae > Collinsella. The sequence goes on from JAIIUG010000013.1 coordinate 13,568, forward strand.
ACGGCGGTGCCGGCGCCGCGGGCATGTTCGGTGCCGTAACGGTGGATATTGAGCGCGCGGCGCTGAGCGAGCTTGGCGTGGATATGGCCGACGAAGTGCTGGTCGAGGCATTGACCGCCGCCGTGCTGACCCGCGTGGACACCTGGGCGGTTGCCGCCAACACGCCGCAGGGCGCCGCCGGTCCGTTGGCTCCCGTGCTGGGTGAGTACTTCGATATGGTGCCACTGCTGGGTCGTCAGGTCGCGGCGGTGTCGCCCAACGGCCTGCCGCTCGCGGTCGGCGTGTTTGCGGGCCTGGACATCTGGGGTCGCGCGACCATTAAGACCGACGCCAGTGAGCAAGAGTTTCCGCCCGAGGCCGTGCGCATTCGCGGTCTGTAGCGCGAGGCGCCCGCGCTCAAAGATAACGATGACAACAAGACCCTCCTCGGCTATGCCGGGGAGGGTTTCGCTTGTTTGGGGAATGGGTTGCCGGCGCCCTATTCCTCAAAACCGAAAAATTTTCGTTTTTGAGGAATAGAATTAAGCCAGCTCGGCCTTTAACGAGGTATATTCGTTGCAGAGTCTATTCCTCAAAACTGAATAATTTTCGTTTTTGAGGAATAGCGATAGAAGACCGCAGGGAGGCACCAATGAAACTCATCAATAGAACGTCATATATGGACACGTTGACGAGCCTTATTGGCGTACCGGACATCAAGGTCATAACGGGCATTCGCCGTAGCGGTAAGTCAAAATTGCTCGAGGCCCTCCGCGATTACGTGGAGGCAAATCTGTCCAATTCGAATGTCATCCATATCAATTACAACCTCGACGAGTTCGAGGGCCTGCTCGAATATCATGCCCTGCTCGCCTATGTGAAAGAGCATCGAGTGTCCGACAAGCAAAACTTCCTGCTTATCGACGAGGTTCAGATGTGCGACGGCTTTGAACGCGCGATCAACAGCCTCCATGCATCCGAGCAGTACGACATCTTCATCACCGGATCGAACGCCTTTTTGCTGTCGAGCGATCTGTCGACGCTCTTTACGGGGCGTACGTTCGAGATCGAGGTTTTCCCATTCTCGTTTGAGGAGTATCGCTTCTATAGTGACGAGGGCGAGGTCGATCGCGACTTCGATGGGTACGCGAGAACCGGCGGTATGTCCGGCTCTTACCCTTATCCACTGCAGGAGCAGCGCTACCAATATCTCTCCAATGTCTTCAAAACGCTCATCGTGAGGGATATCGTGCAGCGGCATAACGTGAGAAACGAATCGGCACTGCTGCGCATTGCCGATTACATGATGGACAACGTCTCCAACATAACGTCGGCACGCAGCATTACAGATGTTTTGAATGCGGATGGGCTAAAGATTACGAACAAGACGGTCGGCACGTACATGGGGTACCTGTGCGATGCGTTTGCCTTCTATAAAGTTCGTCGGTACGACATTCGCGGCAAAAAATACCTTAAGAGCGGCGAGAAGTATTACCTGGCAGACCACGCGTTCAAATACGCACTGCTTGGTACACGTGATATGGATTGGGGGCGCGTATACGAGAACATGGTGGCCATCGAGCTGCTGCGGCGCGGATACGAGGTATACGTCGGCGTGCTCTATAAAAAGGAAATAGACTTTGTAGCAATCAAACGGAGCGAGAAGCTCTATATCCAGGTGAGCGACGACATTAGCTCGGATAAGACGTTTGAACGCGAGATTTCGCCACTGCTGAGCATTGGCGATGCGTATCCCAAGATGATTCTTGCTCGCACGCATCACGAGGCCACGGATCGCGATGGGGTGCAGATCGTGGACCTGGCGAGGTGGTTGTGCGGCGAGGCTTAGCAAAAGGTCCTATTCCTCAAAATCGAAAAAATTTCGATTTTGAGGAATAGGATTGGCGGCTGGTTGCTGCGAGCTGGCGCGCACGACTTGGCGCCCGTTCTACCCCAGCTCCTGCATGCGGCGGTAGATTTCGCAGATGCCCTTGATGGTGAGCTGCCCGTCGACCACGTCGAAGGCATCGGTCGAATCGGCGACGATGCTGGCGAGGCCGCCCGTGGCGATAACGGTGGCGTCCTCGCGCCCCAGCTCGCGCTTCATGCGCGCGACCAGGCCCTCGGCCATGGCGGCGGCGCCCGTTACGGCACCGACCTTGATGCACTCCTCGGTATCGCGGCCGATGGCGTGCTCGGGTGCCTCGAGCGGAACGCTGGCGAGCTTGGCGGCTCGGGCGGCGAGCGCGTCCATCGAAATGCGGATGCCCGGCGCAATCGCTCCGCCAATGTAATAGCCGTCCTCGTCGATGACATCAATATTGGTTGCGGTGCCAAAGTCCACCACGATCGCCGGGGCGCCGTAGAAGGTCTCGGCGGCGACGGCGTTGGCGATGCGGTCGGCACCAACGGCCTGGGGGCGCGCCGCCCGCAGCTTGGTCACGGCCGCCGTCTGCGGCCCAATGACGATGGCGTCCGCCGCGATGCGGTCGGCCACGGCGTGCCACTCGCGCGAGAGCTGCGGCACCACGCCAGCAAAGGCAATCGCGTCGACCGCATCGAGTGAGAGGTCGTACATCTTAAAGAAGCCCATCAGGCGCACGTGGATCTCGTCGGCGGTATAGGAGCGGTCGGTGGGCATACGCCACGACTGCACCAGCTTGTCTCCGTCAAACAGGCCCATGGCCGTCTGCGTGTTTCCCATATCGATAGCGAGCAGCATGTCTACTCCCGGTGTCGGCGTAAAAGGACGCGCACCATTGTATACGCGCCACCGACGCTCGGCTGCGATTCGTTCACGGCGATATGGGCTGAGGGGTTTAAATATGAAGGAATTATGCTCTACGAGATTTTCCTTGCCGTTTACCGAACTCCCACGTAATATTCTTTCTTGCGCACATGAGGCGCCCAGACATTGCGGGGTGGAGCAGTCTGGTAGCTCGCCGGGCTCATAACCCGGAGGTCGTAGGTTCAAATCCTGCCCCCGCGACCAAGAACTTGCAGCTCGTCGGACTAGCCGGCGAGCTTTTTTGTTATTCCGGGACTGTTTTCTCAGTTCAATTTCCAGCCTCTCAAACATAATCTCGATCTGTAACAGGTGGACCCGATTTGGGCGGCTAGGTGTTACAGATTGAGATCTTTCGGCAGGACGGTCTCCGTTTGTCTAAATCTGTAACACGAGGGACGGATTTTGCCGAGTTGTTGTTACAGATTGAGATTTTCCGCCGGGACGGTTTCGGTTTGTCTCGATCTGTAACATCTAGGGTCGTTTTTGGCCTGTAGCTGTTACAGATTGAGATTTTCCGCCGGGACGGTTTCGGTTTGTCTCGATCTGTAACAGTTGCTCGGCAAAATAGGGTCTTACTGTTACAGATCGAGACAAACCGGCAGCCGGCCCCGCCCCATCCACCTGCCGCTACCTGCTGTCCGCCGATTTTTCGTTGTACTCCCGTGCTCCCATGCCATATCCTTTAGACAACTACGCGGCATCATCGCCGCCGCGCCTACAAGAGAGGAATATCCATGACCGCACCTGCATCCAAGCTGCTCCAGCCCATTACGGTTGGCCCCCTTGAGCTCAAAAACCGCATTATGTTCCCGCCGCTGACCACCGGCTACGAGGAGCGCGACGGTTCCATTGGCGAGCGCAGCCTGGCTTTTTACGAGCGCCTGGCCCGTGGCGGCGTGAGCTACATCGTCATCGGCGATGTCGCTCCCGTTATGACCGCGAGCCCCACGCCCAAGCTGGCAACCGACGCCCAGATCCCCACGTTTAAGGCCCTGGCCGACGCCGTCCACAAGCACGGCGCCAAGGTCGCGCTGCAGCTGTTCCACCCCGAGTACGACGTGCCCGGCGTCGGCCGCATGGTCATGGGCTCCATGGCCGCCGCCAAGGCCGCGCAGAAGGCCAAGGCCGCCGGCGACGAGGAGACCTTCGCCGCCAAGATGGCCGAGTCCAACGAGATCCGCAAGCAGGCCTACGCCAAGCTGCACCACGATATGCAGCACTTTGTGAATGAGGCGAGCGTAGAGCAGCTCACCCAGATCAAAGAGGCCATCGCCGCCTCGGCCGCCCGCGCGCAGCAGGCTGGCATCGACGCCATCGAGGTCCACGGCGACCGTCTGGTGGGCTCGCTGTGCTCCGCGATCCTCAACAAGCGCACGGACGAGTACGGTGGCTCGTTCGAGAACCGCGTTCGTTATGCGCTGGAGGTCGTCGCGGCCATTAAGGAGGCCGCGCCGGAGCTGATGGTGGAGTACAAGCTCCCCGTGATCATGGAGAACCCCGACGGCACGTCGCGCGGCAAGGGCGGCTTGCTGCCCGACGAGGCCTGTGAGTTCGCCAAGCTGCTCGAGGGCGCCGGTATCGATATGATCCAGGTCGCGCAGGCAAACCACACCGGCAACATGGGCGACACCATTCCGCCCATGGGCGCCATGCCCTACAACTGGACGCTGCCTGTGGCCGAGCGCGTTAAGGCCCTGGTCTCCGTGCCGGTGGCAACCGTCGGCCGCGTTGTTTCGGTCGAGGCGGGCGAGAAGATCTTGGAGGATGGCTCGGCCGACATCATCGCCTATGGCCGCTCGCTCATGTGCGACCCCGACATTGCGCTGAAGGCCGCGACGGGCGAACCCATTCGCGAGTGCCTCAACTGCAACAAGGGCTGCGTCGACGCGATTCAAAACCGCAAGTACATCTCGTGCGTGCTTAATGCCGAGAACGGTGACGAGGCGACCATCGCCATCAAGCCGGGCGAGGGCGACAAGAAGATCGCCGTGGTGGGCGGCGGCATCGCCGGCCTGGAGGCCGCGCGCGTGGCGGCCAAGCGCGGCTACGACGTGACTGTCTACGAGGCGAGCGATCATCTGGGCGGCCAGATTGTGCTGGCTGCTGCGCCTCCGCGCAAGGACGAGATTATGCGCTCCGTCGAGTACTACGAGAAGATTCTGCCTGGCCTGGGCGTGAAGGTTGAGCTCAACCATGCCGCTACCGCTGAGGACCTCAACGCCGCCGACGCCGCGATTGTGGCCGTGGGCGCGCACGACGTGGTCATCCCCGTTCCGGGCGCCGACTCGGAGAAGGTCGTCTCGAGCTGGGACGTGCTGGCCGGCAAGGTGGAGCTCAGCGGGCGCGTCGCCGTCATTGGCGGTGGCCTGGTGGGCACCGAGACTGCCGAGTACCTGCTGCAGCACGGCTGCGAGGTGGCGATCGTGGAGATGCTCGACAAGATTGCCGCGGGCGAGTCCGAGACCATTCTGCCGCTGATTATGAGCGACTTTGCCGAGCACAATGTGGAGCAGCACGTGAAGACCCGCCTGACCGCCATTACCGACGAGGGCGTGGAGGCTGTTCGCACCACCGAGGATGGCGCCGAGGAGCCGGTGAAGATCGCCTGCGATTACGTGGTGATGGCCGTGGGCTCCAAGGCCAACGCGTTTGACCTGGACGGCGTGACGGCGCCCGTGACCTGCGTGGGCGACTGTTCGGGCGAGCGCACCGCCGACATCGCGAGCGCCATTCGCACGGCATATCACGCGGCCAACGAGCTCTAAGCAAGAAAGCTATCGCGTATTGAGTGGGCGGGGAGTGCCGTATCGGTGCTCCCCGCCTTTTTGCCAATAAGAGCGCCCCTGACCAGCGGGTTCAGAAAATCCGAATCTTGAGCGACCGAAAATCCGAATCCTCAGAACATGAAAATCCGAATTGCTGACACCCGAAAAACCGAATTTGATGCAAGGGGATTGGTACAAGGGGGTCAGGTTTGTTTGCACCATGTTGGCGCGAAGTAACCTGACCCCCTTGCACCAAGGGCTCGACTTTTAAGACATCATTAAGGTTTGCGCCGTGGAACAAACCGCAGGTCAATGCTATTCTTTTACCTTATCGTACGGTGTTGTATTCTGCCTGAATTCTCTACCTGCGAACAACGGATAAACGCAACCAAGCGGAAAGGATGGCACGCCCGCAAGCAGGGCAAACGCAAGCGATGAGTGGCATGGACCGACATAGCGAGCTCCAGCAGCACAAGACAGCGGCCGAGTACCGTCAAGCTGCCGACGAGCACGTGCGGACCCTCAAGGATTTCTGGAAGGATTTCCTGGTGAGTGGTCTGTTTGTGCTGGCCGCCATCGTTGCCATCTTTGCATGCCTGGCCTGGTTTGCCGCGAATAACCGAGTGAGCGCCACCGGGAGCATGATCGGGGCGAAGGCGGATCGGTACACACTGACCGCCGCGGGCGAGGGTGAGGCCGGCGCACACGTGGGCTATTACGAGCGCTCCGAGCGCACGCCCGAGGAAAAGTATGCCATCGACGGCCTGGATACGGCCGATGCCATGACGGTGACGCTCGGCTCCAACCTGAACAACGAGACCGCGGGCTCTCTGTACCCGGGTGCTCGCGGCAAGATTACGTTTACGGTGACGCCGCGCACGGATAATCTCGGCGATATCACGATCAACCTATCCCGCGTGCTTAAGGTTAAGGCCAAGGAAAATATCTATAAGGAAGCCGATGGCAATCTGTCGAATGATGCGAGCACGCTGCTCAGCCTGGTAAAAGGCCACTTGCTGTTCTTTACGGGCTGCGAGAACGGCTATTACTCGGGCCGCGTGGCAAACAGCAAAATTACGATTCAAAAGAAAGAATTTTGCATAGGCGGGAATGTGGCCAATCCAACGAATCAGTCCCACACCATCACGCTGTATTGGGTATGGCCGGAGTACTTCCAGAACTTCGTCCTTACCGGCAACACGAATTACTACAAGAATCTGTTTGCGACAGAGGACGCAAGCTACGCCGACCTGAAAACGGACGTGGAAAAAAACAAAGCACTCTACTTCTACGGCCTGTCGGGCAGCACTGCCGCCGCAAAACCCTACGACAGCGTGGACGCCTACTCTGCGCTCTACAACAACGCGGACGAGAAGATTGGCAACGAGGTCATTTCCATCCAACTCAGAATAACCGCGCAGGAGGGTACCACTAATGGATAACATCCGCGCACATATGACTGCCGCCCACGATTGGGTCGAGAACCACCGCGCACAGACACTTGCGGTTTTGGTACTGCTCGCGGCCATCATTTTTATCATCGGCCTTACCATGACGTGGTTCGTAAGCAGCAAAAGTCTGTCCACGGTGGGCAAGATCCAAACGCCCGCGCAGCTCAAGATCATGGGTCCCAACCAGACGAGCATCGAGCCCATCGAGATTTCGTATGACGCGTCACGGGGCGATGTTAAAAAGACAGATGGCACTGTGTCTGTTCGTCGCGCGTTTTGCGTAAAGAGCAACAGCGACGAGAACAATGACGGTGGTCAGGCATTTGAGCTGCAGGTGGCAAATACCACCAATATCAAGGGTCTCGAAATTAAGGTGTACAAGGTTGAAGATACGACGACGTCGGGCAAGGGCGATGTGGCCGGTTTGGATAGCGCTGGTAAAAAGTATGCGTGGACCAGGGCTGCGGAGGTGACGCCTTTTTACCCGATCAACGCGGATCAGAAAGATAAATCGCTAGCCAAAGATCTTGAACAAGTCGACCCAACCTATCAGGAATACAAGAAAGTTCAGCAGAACGCTCGTCCGTTGTACCGGTACCACAAGTTCGCAAAGAACGAGCTCGACGGTTACAACGAAGAGACCAAAAAGGCCAACGACGCCACGAACTTCATCATCGAATGCACGTGGAACCCGGGCATCGTCACCGAGGGCGACACCAAGGTTTCAAACATTAAAGAGACCGACATGGTTTACCTAATCGCTCGCAGCGCAAGCAGCAATTAACGCAGGAAGGGAGGACGTCACATGACAGAGGACAAGAACAAGCAATTCGATAATGCCGAGGACTTGGTTTGCGACCAGCCGGATCGGACGGCTGCGCCTGAGCAAGCGTCTCCTGTCGAGTCCTCCCGCCGTAAGCGCCCGTTTTGTCTGGGTCCCAAAGCACGCAAACGCCTGTGGGCAGTCGCGGTGCTGCTGTGCGTTGTTGTGATGGCGACGGGCACCTACCTTACCTACACGGCGTTTTTGGGCGGTGACTTTCTAAAGTCGGTTGTCGTTTCGGGCACGTCGCAGGCGCTGTTTGCCTCGGACATGCTCACGGGTTACACGGATGAGAGCCTGAATGACGAGAAGATTGCCGTCCGAAGCGTCATCGTCGACACGAGTGGGGAAACCTGCTCCTTTACCTTCCGCGTTTACAACCATCTGCTGGGCGACAAGAACAAGGTTAACGACAAGGACGTCAACGCGACGCTGAGCGTGACGGCGACGGGCGCGACGTCGGGCACCTGGAGTGTTAGTGGTGAGCCCGCATTGGCGGCGGGCGGCGCGGTCAATCTTTCCTTCCCCGCCAACAAGGCAACTATGTATGCCTATACGGTTAGGTTTGCCAAGACGGACCTCAACAAGGCATCTTTCACGGTCAAGGCCCAGGTTGGCCCCAACAGCCCCGGAACCAACCTTAAATGGCTCGCGGCCAAGATTGCGCCCGCCGAGCGTGCGGAGGTAGCGGCCTCGGGCGTTTCGGGCGAGTGGGTCGACAAAAGCGATAGCATTGGCAACTTTGACGCATATAACTACCGCGTGACGGTTACGGGCGCCCCAACAAAGGTCGAGCTTACATGGGGCGACAAGGTTGAGCTTGACCCGTTTTTTGAGACAAATCATTCCGACGCGATCGTTAATAAAAATAAAAGGGTGGTCACGTTCACTATGGAGCCCGGGTCGGAGATTATTACTTTTTACCGCGCGACGGATACCGCACCCGGCAACTGGGGCGATGACATCGGCGTTACGTGTGGATCTGCGTAGGCCAACCGCAATCGGTGATTTTGAGACCCCGCACGGGGCATGAGATAGAACGAGGTAGGACCAGATGAGAACGGCAAAGCGCATAACAACCGCATGCCTGACTGCGATCATGATTTTCCAGGCGCTCGCGCCCTCCACAGAGGTGTTCGCGCAAGAGCTCGACGCCGTTATGGAGGCATCTGTCTCCGCCGCGCGCGCCGCGGGCAATACTGCCCGCTCCGTACAGGATGCCGTGGCCACCGCGCTGCAAGATGCCGACCAGGCTACATCTGATGATGCCGCGACGACTCCGGGCGCCGGCGCGGGCGCTACCGAGGGCGGCAACGGCTCAACCAACGCCGGCGACTCGCAGGATTCCACGACCGATGGAGCCAACAGCGGCGATGCTCCAGCGGAGGGCGACGCATCCCAAGACGATGCAGCTGCCGATGAGGGTGCCACCGACGAAGAGCAGGCGAATGAAACGGACGCAGATGCCGCCGCGCAGGCAAACACCATCCCCACCATCACTACTGTCGAAGTGCTCAGGAAGATGCTGGGCGACAACAAGGTCACCACTGACGACTCGGGCACCGTCACAGCCATTACCTTTGGGTCCAACGCCGATCTTATCGCCATCTCCAACACCGACCCCGCCATCTACCAGAACGCGATCATTTCCAAAGGTGGCTCGACCGGCATCGACTTCGACGTGTGCGGCGCGGAGACTGTGGGCAACCTGGGCAGCCTCACGTTCCAGGGCTTCGGCAGCGATGACTACCCCTTCAAAGGCACGCTCGACCTGGGCGACAGAACCCTTACCGCCAACAAGACACTCTTTAACAATATCGTGGTCAGCGATGCAAGCAGCACCGTAAAGCTCACCTGGAAGGGCACCAACGCACAGCCCATCGTGGCCGCAAAGGTCGCGGGCGAGGAAAAGACGCTCAACGCTACCATTACCGTGGACACGTCTAAGAGCGATGCCGAAAAGGGCATCTGCAAGCTCACCTCGCCGCTTGTGGGCGAGGTCACGGGCGCACTCACACTCAACGCCACCTACGTCACAAGCGCGGACAGCCCCCTGGCGGTCGATATGCAATCGAGCACAGGCAACATGGGCTTGCTTGTGAACACTCTTGCCGAAGGAGCATCGCTTACACTTGCGGGCCTTACCCTGCCGGACAAACTCAACGGTACCCCCACCATCAACGCGACGGCCGATGGCGCCAACGCGGGAGGACTTATCGGCGAGGCACGTTCGGGCGCCACCGTCGCCCTGCCCGCTAGCATTGACGTCTCTGCGTTGAGCGTCGCAGGCAAAAATGCGGCGGGCGGCCTTATCGGTAAGGCAGCCAACCTCACGTTTACCGTGGGTACGGACAACAGCGGAAAAGACGCCTCGGGCAATGCCATCACCATCAAGCCTGCAGGCGCGGTCGGATCGTCATCGGCTGGCACGTATGCGGGTGGCCTTATCGGCGACGCCTCGTTTGCCGACGAGTTCACCATCAACAGCGGCATCTTCGACTTTGGCGGGGGCGTGGCGCTCAGCGTGTCCAACACGAGCGTTCCCCCTTCCGCCGGCGGACTGTTCGGCGAGCTCGACATCTCGAACGGCGATGTGACCGTCAACGGCGGATCGTATACAAGCACGCTGCAAAACGGCAAGGACAACGGCAGCAACAACGGCGTGCGCGGAAACTACGGCGGCTTGGTGGGCAAGCTGTGGGGCCAGAAATACGGCAACAACGCACTGTACGCGTTCACGGTGCAGAATGGCGCCGAGGTGTCGTTTGGCGTGGGTTCCAACGGCCAACTCACCTATGCGGGCGGACTGGTAGGCTACCTTGGCGAAGGCAACGGGAGCCTCAACGTGTCCGCTGTGGTCATCAGTGACGTAACGGTGACATGTGTAACCTCGGGCTACGCCAGTAATAATGGCAAGTACGGCGGCGCCGTGGGCGTCGTGGACACAAGCAACGTTCTAGAAGTGCGCGGTCTAACGGTCAAAACCGATAGTGGCGCCACCATCGGCGGCACGAGCGGCGGCTTTGCCGGAGTCGTCGGGTCGTCGTGGCGCGGCATCGTCAAGTTCAGCGGCGTCACTAACCTGTCGGGCGCCACCTTTGCGGAAAACGACCACACCGCGCAGCTGATTTATGAGAACTTCAACTCACTGATCTTTGCCGCCGGCAGCGGAAGCGACAGCGGCGTCGCCGCGGGTGATACCACGAAATGGCAATACAAGCGCCCCGTCACTCAGGTCAAGATTGATGACGTCTACAGCTACGGTCAGGTCGTTCGCCTGGGTAGCAAGCTGAGCGAAGGCCTCATCTCCATCGACAAAGCGCACCGGTGGAACTTTAACTCGAACCTTGTAAAAACTGGCGATGCCTTTGCGCTGGCAAGCGTCGACGATTTCGCAAAGCTGGCGATCACCTGGCAAACGAGCGGGTACTTCTCCGCCGTGGAGGGCGTTACGAATAGCAATTTCGCCTCCCAGGTTCCTTCGACGAACATCACACTCTCTGCAGACATCAACCTTTCCGGCACAGGTCTTACCGGCCTTACCAAAGACCGGGTTCCCCGTATTATTGACGGCATTGATGAGAACAACCACAGCTTCACCGGCACGCTCAACGGCAACGGCCACACCATAAGCCTGGCAGTGGGCGAGCCCTATGGCATGCGCGGCAATAGCAAGATTGGTGCCGACGACACCAGTGCCGGCAACGGCAAAATCTACCGCCACGGCCGCCTGGGCTTGTTCGCAGCAATCAACGGCGCAACTGTCTCCGACGTCACCATCGCCGGCTCTATGAAGTTCGATAACGGCGCGGCCATTGATGCCGGATCGCTTGCGGGCGCCATTGCGGGTGGTCTGACGCTGTCTGGCGCAACGTGCAAAACGAATATCGCGTGCGATGATACGATCGCCAACGATGCGAACATTGGTGGCATTGCAGGCAGCGTGTCGGCAGCTTCCGCGGTTGCGCTTGGGGATAACAGCAAGGCTCAGGCGACCATCGCTGCAACTAAAACGCTTAACGGCAATATTCGCATTGGCGGCGCCATCGGCTATGTGGGCGATTTTGCCTCGAATACGAGCAATTATGGCTCGATATTCAATGTCTCGGGCCTCGAGGTCGGCGGATCGATCACAACCGGTAATTGCGCCAGCGGCAAGATTGCCCAAGTCGGCGGCCTTATCGGCTGCATTGTTCAGGGATCGAACAAGAAGAACGTTACCATTACTGGTCTTAACTTTAGCGGATTCACTATGACCGTGGGCGAGAATGGCGACAAGTACAAAGGTGCCGGTGGCCTTTTGGGCTATAGCTGGGGCAACACTACCGTCGCCATTGGCGATGCTGCCGGGAACAGTGAGAGCGCCTATGCCCTTAAAACCTCCAACAACACCACCGTGGCTGCAAATAAATCTACTGAGGTCGGCGGTCTCGTGTATGCCGCTAGCGGCCATTGGATTATCAACAACTACGCTATCAATTTGGGTGGAGCTTCCTTTACCGCCAATAATGCCACCACGCTTGGTGTTCTTATTGCTCGGGGCAGTACATCCGATTCGGCGAATGGCTTTGGCGCCGAGGCCAAATATAGTGGCCTATATTTGGAGGACAAGGCCTGGTGGGGCACGGCCTATGCCGTAGACGGCCTGTCTATCACCGCCCCGAAAGTAAAGATATACGACGAATGGCTTGCAAATGGCGTGAAGCCCGGAAGTAAGCTGATCGATAACGGCTGCAACGCGGTCGTCTCGCTTCATACCAAGGACGAAAAGCTGGACATGAGCGGAGATCCCGCTAAAGATAATAGCTATCGAAATCGCATCTCACCTGATAGGCTTCCCCAAACAAACGGGTCTGTCCGCTACTACTACAATCTGGACAGAGCGCTAAGTCGAGTGCAGGAGCTCAACTCGTCTGTGATGGAAACTCCTGAGCATCTCGTTTTATGGGCTGCGAGGCAGTATGCTCCGGAAGCGACGTACGGCGACCTAACGGGCACCAAAGTGCTTATCTTTACGAACAATAAGATTGGGCGCGATCGAGGCGAACGGAAAGAAATTGATCTGACGGGTTATAGCTACTACCCTTCAAACCCAAACGGCTCTAATGCGGTAACCGTCCAAAACGCAAAGATCGTTTTCTGCTACTCACAGATAAAGGATGAGCAGAAGAACAATAAAAGCAATGCTTTGGCTTCTCAACATGAGAATATGCACTGTGGTCTTATTCGCACGATTGGAGGTAAGAACCTTACTGTTACAGGTCTAACGCTGTCGGGAACAGTCGGCAGGGTAAAAAACGATGCTGCGAAGGGGGCCGACCCAGAAAGCGTATCGGGTGCGCTGGTGCTTCGTTGCGCCTATGGAGCATCTGGCACCAAAATGGCGAGCATCAAAATCGATACTCTAAATCTTGACGGCTTGCAGGTAGACGGGGCGGAAGACGAGCAATACGCTCCGCTGTTGATTAACGCCATTACAAGGTATGTCAACCTAGACGTGAAAAATGTGACGACGTCCAATTATGCCGACGACTCTGGTGCCAATACAATTGCAGCTTCCAGCTTGTTCGGTCGATTGGGCTATGACAAGAATTCCGATCAGGTCACGGCAAAGTTTGAGAAAATAAGCTTGCCCAGCCAAAAGAGCAAAACGATCTTCACCCATGCGAGCCTGTTGGAGAGCTTTGGCTACACGACCACCGGCACGGGCTCGGCGGACTATACCTTTACAGCAGATGATGCTCAAAATAACAAGGTGACCTATGGATCCGAGATTGATAGGAAAGGCACGGAGTACTCTGGCAAGCAGCTTTGGTACTACGACGAAGCGACGTATGGCACCGATAAAGGCTTAGTGACGCTTGGGGATAATAAGACGGCGAACGCCAACACCCCTCAGTTCGGCGGCTATCTTCCTTATGTATATAAGGGGAAGGTCACCGAGAACGGCGTCCAGTACCACGAAATTAAAGTTAACCAGCGCATCCCTAATCTGTTGACGGGATGCGGTACGTATGGCGATCCGTACACCGTTAAGGACGCGACGGAGATGAACGCCATCGCCAACTACATCAACAATAGCGTGGCATTGGATGGCTGGGAAGTCACCATTGCCGCCAATCAGGGCGAGCTTTGCACTCACCGCAAAGACGGGGCGACCAGCAACGAGACTACGTACGTCTATAAGCAGGCAAACGATACCGGTAAAAAATGGGAGAAAAAGATCGGCGATACGACCGATCCCACGCAAACGCTGAGCGACGAAACCATGCATCGCTATGTACAAAGCGCGTATTACAGCATCGAGCCTGCCAAGGACAATAAGATTACCGTCGACGCAGCCTCTTTTGGTGGATTTGGCAACAAGGCCAATCCGTTCCGCGGAGTTATTGTTGGCAACTTAGGCACTTCACCTGCAACAATTGAGATCGAAAACAACAAGGGCGAGCTTCGTGGCCTGGTTCCCTATAGCTATGGCAGTGTGGTGCGCAATCTAAACATTCGCTACGTGAATGCGCAGGCGACTATTACTTATTCTGCCAAAGATGCAGACGGCGTACCGACAGCGTTTTTCGGTGGCGTTATCGGCTGCATCCTTGGCGGCGATAACATTATCGATGGCGTGGTCGTGAATGGGACGACGGCCGATAACCCCACAACCGGCTTTACGGTTACCGGCAGCTCGCATCTTGTTCCCATCGGCGGGTACGTCGGTGCCATTGCGGGCGGCGGCGTGATCTTCCGCGGCATGTCGGGGACGTCTTGGCGAGCCGGAACCAAAGAAAAGTTCAAAAGTGCTGGCGAAGGCGGGGCCAACTTCCAGCTGTACGACAACCCCTACGTTGGTCGCGTGATTGATGGCTATGCCTTTAGTGAAGGCTGTGCCGTTGATAACGGAGACGCTAACTATAAGATCAACGAGCTTACAAACAAGGGAACCGCCTGCGTCACCACTACGGGCACCGATAACAAGTACATCGGCACTGACGCCGAGGCACCCGCGACCACGGTGGAAAACGCCCAGGGCCTTTTGGTGCTCTCGGCCATCATCAGCTCGGGTGCGGGTGCCGGCGCGGTACAAACCAGCTACGCCGATTACGGTGTATTCCGCGGCTCCAAGGCGTACTGGGGCAACAATACACAAACCCCGGCGATATGCGGCTACCTGTTTGGCAACAAAGAATATGGCAAGGTGCGAAATGCCAGCTACGAAAACGTGGGCAAGCCCGAGGACGCCGTCAGCGATTTCGAAATCGCCAAAAACGATGACCAGAAGGCCCCCGGCAAGCAGGGCTGGCACGGCCCGCTCAACCATGATGACGATGTAAATTCACCCTACCTGGTGGCGTCCTACGCTGCCGACTACCAAACGGGCTATGTGTGCGCTTCGAAGTCGATTGGCATGAGCTTGGAGTTCAAGCAGGGCACCATCTACAATATGACCGACTACGGCACGGGGTATGTGGGCCTCAACGGCCGTTACTATTCCAATGCCTGCAACTCGAACGAGGCGACCACCGATCGCGACCGCATCACGCCACACGTTGCCACGATCGACGGAAACGGCGCCACCATCACGGTGGGCACAGGCGATACCGCCTACGGCACCGTTGAATACGCCGACGACGATTATAAGGTCTCGGGCGTGGGCGGCCTATTCAGCACCGTGATGTTCACCTCCACCAATGTAAGGCAGAGCGTTACCGCGAACGATGGAGCGCAGGTCAAAGACCTCACTTTTGGCAACTGCAACGTAGCGCTCGCCTATATCGATTCCAACGGCAGTGTCACAACAGGAAAGACGTCGAACGACCTTATCGGCACCGGCCTTTTGGCGGGCGCAACGGCCAACTACGACGGCAACACGTGCGGTGTCTATCGCAATGTGCAGATGAGCAACTGCGCCGTGTCGGGCGCAAAGAGCGTGGGCGGGCTTCTTGGCAGCTCGGGCCGCGCCAGCCGTAGTTTGAGCGACGACAGGACCTATATGGTCGAGTTCAGCGACACGCGGGCACCCGTGTATCTCCATGACTGCTCATACACCGGTCTTAACGTCGCGGGCGAGAAGTACGTCGGTGGCTATGTGGGAACGGTCGCCTCGCCATGCCGCGTGTGGACAACCGCGGCCGAAGGGGTGAGCAAGAAAGCTGTTGGCGAAAGCTCGACCATAACCGCCACGGGGACAACACCCTACGTGGGCGGTGTGCTTGGCTTTGCCAAATCAAGCAACATCTCGGTCAACACCAATATCGGCACCACCACGGCGGTCCGGTCGAGCACAGCAGTCATCTCTGGGGTAAATGTGCTTGCCACTGGGTCGAATGCCGATAAGTATATGGGCGCCGGCGGCGTGGTCGGACGCGCCGATGGCGGCGTTATTTCTTTGAGCAACGTGCGCATTGATGCCGGAGGCGGCGCCAAGAACGCCGTCATCGGCGATGGCACCGGAACGAACGAGAGCATCCGCAATGTGGGCGGCCTGATTGGCGAGGTCACGAGCAGCGGCAGCCCCAACACGTACTGGTTCGAGGACTGCAACGTCAAGAACGTCAACATCGCCGGTACTGACCAATGCTCGGGCGGGCTTATCGGCTACTACTACAGCAACGTGAATATAGCCTGCAACAACATCGCAATTGAGGACGCCACGATCAATGGCAGGTGGAGCGGCGGTCTGCTTGGCGCGATTAACAGCGGTTCCGACGTAATCGACGTTACCAACACAAAGGTATCCAACACCACGTTTAACGGAGCCTCCAACGGTGGCATTGCGGGCGACGGACGCGGCCAGTTCCATCTGGTAAACGTGCTCATGGACAGCAACACCTACAAATCCGGCTCTAAGCAGGGCGTGCTCTTGGGCGAGGTCGACACAAACGGCTATAGCCTCTCCGCAGCGGGCGTGAACGTAAAGCCCGGCGGCGGCAAGACCACGCGTGATCTGCCGCCGATGGTTTACACGACCAATACGACTGCCGTAAACAAAAAAACCTACATCGCGTTCGGCGACTATAAGGACACGCTGGCCGCGCCCGGCGAGGGCACCATGCTCTACGGCGTGGACGATGCTGCTACCACGGCAGCAAGCCCGTACGTGACCACGAGCCCTGTAAACACGCTGGCGGTGCGTGCCTCCAGCGACGACGTCACCGACCGTTATCTGTTTGGCGACGGTGCCGCCATCGACACTGCGGCGACCATCCAAAGTCAGGCGGGCACCAACGTTGCCGGCCGCTACACTTACACCAATATCGGCGGCATCAATGATGCCGGCACATATCAAAACACGAGCACCTACAGCGCGGACAGCTCAAAGAGCACTTTCAATGCCAATAACGTCACTTTGGACAAGAAGGCCGCGACCGACTTCCCCGTGCTCGTGATTCCCGGCAACGATACCACGACGGTCGAGAACTACCTGAACATCGTGACCAACGGCGGCTTCTCCGATGCCCGCCGCCTCAACGGCAGCGCCAAGCACGTGACCGCTACTGCTGAGGTCTTCTCGCTTGCCGACAACGGCACCTTCGTCAAGGACGCAACCGCCTCGCAAACACCTACACTCAAGGTGCTCAACAACGGCACGAGCTCCATGACATTCCGCGCGAGCACCGACTGGGACAATGAGCAGGCGCGCTTTACGCTGCTTACGGTCACCTTTAGTGAGGCCGGTCAGAGCTACCGTGTGCAGATGCCCATCATTGTCAAGCGTATGCTCGAGATTGACTTTACCGCTACCTACTCCGAAGGCGCGAACTTCAAGGCTGCCGACTATACGACTAAATACGACAAGCACGTTCTTGTGAGCAGCGGCGATACCATGACCGGCTACCTTACCTGGGCCTATGGCAGCGCTCGGGGCGAGGCGGTCGATTACGGCTGGAACACACTGCTCGAAGCCGGTGGCTCCATGGGCCCGCTCAACAAGAGCATCACCTTCGGCGACAAGCTGCCTGAGGGCACGCAGCTCACGCTCGTGGACACGGCCAACAACAACCGCGAATATCACTACACGGTGGGCACGGGCGGTGCGGCGTCAGTCAAACTCACCGAATTTGTGGGCGCGAATGAAACCGCCTATGTCGAGCCGTGGCTGAGCGAAACCGTGGGCGTGGAAACCAAGGAGGACAAGGACGGTGGTGCCTGGGTCAAGCTCCCAGATGCCGAGGTCAAGGACAAGAGCCAGGCCGAGCTCGCGAAGACGGCTGGCGCCAAGGTCAATGGCGCGTACTACCGCCCGCGCACTTCTTCTGACAAGACGGGCACGTTCTATACCCTCTCCGTTGCCAAGGAAGGGCCCAAGAGCGAGAACTTCTACTTGGTGGTGCGCACGCCGGCGGGCTCCGCGGGCGTAAACGGCTACACCGCCACTACGGTGGACACGAGCCTTAACGAGCACATCAACTACCTACTGCGCGGCAAGACCGCAGCCGACGGCAAGGCTGCCGAGGACGGGCACCAGAATACGGCCTCGACCTACAGCGTGGCATCCAACTACACGCACGACCTCGTCGACAACAAGCGCAACCTCGTCGATAACAAGGACAACATCAGCCAGATGGAGCTCAACGGTGCCACCTATTCGCTTTCCATGGACGTGAGCGACACCGTGAAGTTCGACCCGAGCCAGCAATACACGAGTTCCGATGCGCTGTACTACCAGCTCGATTCGTCGCTTGTTACCTATCACGATGGCGCCATCGCGGGCTCGGTGGGATATCCTACGGGCACGCAGGGCGGCTATGCGTTCTACGTTAAGGTGGGCGAGAACTACTACACCTGGAGCGGGTCAGGCTGGAGTTCGCCTGGCGCGACTGAGACCCCGGTGGTGTCGGGGCTTAGCTGGACTGCGAAAGGCGGCGATATGTCGCTTGTGCTTGCCGATGCCAGCGGCAATCCCATCGATATGTCGGGCCTGCGCGAGATTGCCAAGAACCATGACAACCAGTTCACCGTTACCATGAAGGCCGCGCTCACCATGAGCGAGCCTGCCTGCCAGGCGGGCATCGTGGCCTCGCAGAACAGCGGCACCGACCGCTACACCAAGCCCAACTACCGCGCGTACCTTTCCACGCATGCTGAGGCACTGGCCACGAGCTCCAACTCGGCATACAACGATGGCGGCGCCGGTTACTACCGCATGGACGTGGGCTCATCGACTATTGCGCTTGAGGCTTCCAAGAAGTCGCAGCTGGGCATCAACATCGATGACCTCAAGTCCTCTGACGGCGAGATCGCCCTGGTGGGAACATATGATCTTTCCAAGCTGTCGGGTGCCGACAGCAAGATTGCCGCTGCCACCACGGTGACCTATTCGCTGAGCTTGCAGCGGCGCCAAGAGGATGGCAGTTATCTTGCGGTCGATGATGATATCTCGAAGTACATTACGGAGTACATTGCGGTACTCGGTGACGACAAACTGGCCGAGGGCACTTTAAGCGCCGATCGCCGCAGCTACGAATTTACCGATAACAAGACTGATGGCGCGTTCGCCACGCGCGACGGCAACAGCCTTGCCTTTAAGCATGCCTTCCGCGTTAAGGTGAACACCGATGTTGAGAAGGCTGGGCAGACCTATGCCAACTACCGCTTGGTGCTTACGGCCCATATGTCCGGTGGCGGCGTGGATGACAGGCCAGTCAACGTCAGCAACCTTGATGGCTATGCGAGCTCCGACTACGTGACATACACGCTGGCACGCATTAACACCGAGGGCATTCCCCACGAGGCTAAGACCAACTAGCCACGCGAGGGACGGCAACCACCCGGTTGCCGTCCCTTTTCTTGCTCGCTCTGCCTGTCGCCGCTTCAGCTTTCCACCAGCTTTCCAGCTTTCCACTTAACTTACCACCAAAAGTGGAAAGCTGGAAAGTAAGTGGAAAGCCGGGTGGAAAGCTGGTAAGTTAGGTGGAAAGCTGGAAAGTTGGGAGGTTCGACATGAATGAGGAGTGGTTGGCGCAGGTCATTCATCACCTGCGGACAATAGGTAACGACACCCAGCAGTACGAAGTAAAAGAAGCCAAGGGCGCACTTCCAAAAAGCATCGTCGAGACACTCTCGGCATTTTCCAACGCGCAGGGTGGCTTTATCATCCTCGGCATTTCCGAAAAGAATGGGTTTGCGCCTGTTGAAGGTTTCGACGCTCGCAAGATGCAAGACGCCCTCTCTTCTGCATGCGAGAAACTGACGCCCGTTGTGAGGCCGGATATTCAAGTGGTTCCCTTCGAGGAAAAGCTGGTGCTTTGCGCGCGCATCAAAGAGATGCATCCGCGCGATAAGCCCTGCTACATCACGGCGCGTGGAATGTACGACTCGTCCTTTATCCGTACGGGTGACGGTGACCGGCGCATGACTCCCTACGAAATCGATCGCTTTATGGAGGAGCATGTTCAGCCTACATACGATGACGAGCCGGTCGAAGGTGCCACGCTCGATGACCTTGACGCCGATCTTTTGCAAGGGTTTATCAAACGCCAGCGCGAGTTGCATCCTAGGATTTTGGGCACCAGAAGCGACGACGAGATTCTCCTTGACCTGCATGTGACCAAAAGGGTGGACGACGCAATCGTGCCGACGCTTGCTGCCATTGTGGCGATGGGACGGTTCCCGCAAAAGTTCTTCCCACGTCTCAACGTGACCTTTACGGCGTACCCCGGGACCACAAAAACGCAGCGAGTAAGCGATAACAAGCGCTTTCTGGATTCTCAGACCATTTTGGGGCCGATTCCTTTCTTGATTGAGGACGTGCTTGCCGCCGTTGCAAGAAACACGCGAAACGCCGCGGTGATCGAGGGGGCATTTCGGAAAGATGTGCCCGATTATCCGCCCGTGGCACTGCGCGAGGCGGTGGCGAATGCGCTCATGCATCGCGACTACTCTTCTGCCGCGCGCGGCTCACAAGTGCAGGTCAACCTGTATATCGACCGAATCGAGATTCTCAATCCCGGCGGACTGTACGGCGATGTCACGGTCGATTCACTGGGAACTTCTGGGGTTTCGTCATCCAGAAACCAATTCCTTTCAAATATCCTCGAGACCACGCCGTACCCGGGCGGTGGCTATGTGGTCGAAAATCGCGGCACCGGTTATCAGGAGATAGGCGAGCAGCTTGAGCGCGCAAACATGTTGCCGCCCGAACCAAAGAACTCGACGGTTTCTTTTTCGCTGACGTTTGATAAGCGAAAGATAATGCAGGCGGAACAGGCAACCTCCGTGGGACATGTGGACGAGGCAATCTTGGATTACCTGACAACACATTCTTCGGCTTCGACCAAGGAGCTCACGGACGCTTCGGGTTTGAGCAGGAGTGCCGTTTCTAACCACATAAAAGGCTTGATTGGTGCGGGCAAGATTGAAGCCATGGAGCCTCCGCGCAGCCCGCGGCAACGCTATCGACTCGCGAAGTAGGGCTGTCCGTCGTCCATGCTTCGGTTTTCCAGCTTCTTTCCAACTTTCCACGTAACTTACCACCCAAGGTGGAAAGCTGGAAAGTTAGGTGGAAAGCTGGAAAGTAAGTGGAAAGCTGACATGTTAGGTGCGGGCTGACGAGGGGTTAATAATTGCACAAACCATACCAGCCAAACAAAAAGATACCAATCTTGTTGGTAAAACACTGTCAATGAGCCGCGAGCCAACTAGCTGCGTAAATAAAACCTAAAGAACTGTTGCAAATTAATGGCAAATACCCAGATGCCACCGTTGCGTTTTTCAATTAACTGCTACGCGGGAACAGCAAAATGCTACTATCTAACATGCACGTAAGAAAACAGGTAAACGTTTAGGGCTAAGAAGTGGCAGGTATGTCAGAAGCAACAAGGACTCGCACGCATGCGCCCGAGGTTAGGCAGCGCGCCGTCGAGGTCCTCCAAGAGGGGGTCGGTCATCGTGCCCTCGCCGCGGAGCTCGGCATTCCCCAGGCCACGGCTCGTCAGTGGGCTCGCGCATATGCCGTGGGCGGTGCCGACGCCGTACTCAACGCGGGCTCGCATCATCACACCTATTCGTACGAAGTTAAGCTCGCCGTGGTTAAGGATCGCTTGGAAAACGGCTTAACGGTTCGCGAGGCCATGATCAAGCACAAGATTCCCAGCGAGTCTTCGGTCAAGGCTTGGTGTCGTCAGTATCGCGATGGCGGCGAGGCGGCGCTGGTCGATAAGCCGCGCGGTCGTAAGCCGCGCGTTAAGCAGGCAGAGTAGCAAGAGGGTGCGCCCGCGGGGGCGCATTTTTCTTGCCGCGCCAACTTTTCGGACCGTCGCGAGCCTATCGGGACATCCTCCAACGTGGCCAATAAGCCGCGCGCAGTGGCCCGCGCGCCCGTCGCCGCAGTAAGGAAACGTCGCCTCTCTGCTCCAAAGCGGACAGACACCTTACCCCGTACGCCCAAAACTCCCCATTTGACCGAAAACCTGCCGTCACAACTCCTCAATTGAGCTATAACGTTAAACAATTGCAGCGTTTTTGCATGGGGGAGTGATGGTATGACGCTACTGTATTTCCTTACCCTGTTTCCGCTGGTACCGG
>JAIIUG010000111.1:0-5798 GCA_022739635.1 Collinsella sp.
GTCTTAACATCGGCGAAGTCCAGGTTGATGATACCCGGGACGGTGATGAGGTCGGTGATGCCCTGGGTGCCCTGGGAAAGGACGCCATCGGCAATCGCGAACGCCTCGAGCATCGTGGTCTTCTTCTCGGCGATGTCGAGCAGCTTGTCGTTAGGGATAACGATCATGGTGTCGACGCAATCGGAGAGGGTCTTGATGCCCTCCTCGGCGCTCTTCTTGCGCTTGCGGCCCTCGAAGGTGAAGGGCTTGGTCACGACGGCGACGGTCAGCGCGCCGACCTCGTTCATCGCGATATCGGCAACGATGGGAGCGGCGCCGGTACCGGTGCCACCGCCCTCGCCGCAGGTGATGAACACCATGTCGGCGCCAGCGAGCGCCTCGGCGATATCGTCGCGGGACTCATCGGCAGCCTTGCGGCCAACCTCGGGGTTGGCGCCGGCGCCCAGGCCGCGGGTAAGGTCGGTGCCGATGTGCACCTTGATATCGGCATCAGAGATCGCGAGCGCCTGAGCATCGGTGTTGATGGCAACAAACTCGACGCCGCGGATGCCCTCTTCGATCATTCGATTGACCGCGTTGGTACCGCCGCCGCCGACGCCGACCACCTTAATGACGGCAAGGTAGTTGTTGATCTCTGTCTCGTGCATGTCGGTCCTCCGAACAAAGGTTATAGCCATAGCATGGGTTGACCCCTGCGCACATTAACCTTCAGGTTGAAAGTAAATGCAAAGGTAAACCGTATTATGTTTGCACATTATGAACGTATCAGTCAAATAATTGACCGTGAAAACCAAACAAACCAGATAAACGGCGTGGTATGGCCCCTCAACAAAGCCATTTAGGATGCTAGGCGGTCGGTGCGTTCCTAAACGTGTAGTTGCCCGGAGAGCGCACATTGATATAAGTTACGCCCTCTACCTGCGAAAGTAGTTTGGTCACGATGCGTTCTTTCTTGGCGATATCATCCGAATCACCCAGCGACACCTCGACGCCGTTGTCGAGATTTGCCGAGATAGCCTCAACGGAAGGCGTGGAAATATCCTTCACCTGGTCCAAGAACTCGCTCGAAAAACCGCGTGCGTAATCCAGGCCGGCCTTGACGGCCTTGGAGCTCACCGCCCGACCCGAAACCGGTGCGACATCGGCCGAGACGTCAGTCAACAGCACGGCGCCGTAGTGCTTGGCAAGCGCCAGGGCCGCATCGATGCCGGTCAGGGTGTTGGCACCCTCCCCCGATGTAATGACGCTCCCCTGGTCGTCCACCTCGACAGACGTCGACAGCGGAGCAATCCAAGTGTCATCGTCTCCGATAGCCCAGGCAAGGTCGTCGGAGCTGATATACGCAATGGCGATAACTTTACGCTCCGTCGGCGTGATGATAAGCGTATGGGGAAACTGGCGCTGGACATCCACGCCCGAGACCCAGGGGTTTTGCTTGAGGCCCTCGGTGATCTGATCGGGATCCACGTTAAAGAGCGACGTATTCTCGGGAAGATTGATGAGCTGCATGGCGTCGTGCTTGGTCACATGCTCGCTGCCATGAATCTGAATATCGGTGGCGGCGAACAGGCCAGAGTTGATGACAACGATGGCAATAATGGCAAGTACGGCCACGGCCGCTAGGATGCCGCCCGCGATCTTGCCCTTACCCTTAATGGCAGAAGCGGCGTCGGTCGCCTTACCTGCCATGGCACCGAGCGATGACAGAGGATTGATGCCCTTTTTTGCCGAAGACGCCTTGGCGGCGGGTACCGATGTCAGTGAACGCGGCTTAGCGCCAGCCAACGTACGACTGGTATGCGGCGCACGAGCTCCCAGCGAAGGCCCGGGCGTCGCCATGGGCCGGGAGGTCTTGGTGCCCATCGCCGGCTTGGGCGTCACCGAAGGACGCGGAGCCGGACGACTCGTCTTTTTAGAAGCGGGACGTCCTCCCAGCTGCGAGCCGACGACCGGGCGCTTGGCAGGACGAACGGGCCCAACAGACTTGGAGGGCATGGCGGGCTTATGTTGAGGCTGGGCGGGTGCGCCGGAACGCCCTCCGGCGCGGCGGAAGGTTGGTTTCGATGCTCTAGAAGCCGAGGAATTTAACTTCCGGTCTGAGCTCGATGCCATACGCCTCCCTCACCTTTCCGTGCACATGCCTGATAACCGCGGCCACGTCATCGGCCGAGGCGGTTCCGTTATTAACGATAAAATTAGCGTGTACGGGCGAAACTTCCGCACCGCCAACCGAAAAACCCTTTAATCCACAATCCTCAATCAACTTGCCCACGCTTGCGTCGGGCGGGTTGCGAAAGACCGATCCGCAGGATGCACGGCCCATGGGCTGCGTGCGCTTGCGGCGCGTCAGGTACCGCTCCATGCGCTCGCGAATGTCGGCCTTGGGCGCGGCCTTGAGCTTAAGCACGCACTCGAGAATGATCTCGTTACGCGGCAGGCTGCACTCGCGATACCCCCAAGCGATCTCGGACCCTGCATAGTGCTTAATACCGGACGCCGGATCAAACGTGACCACGTCCTCGATAAGGGAGCCGATCCACTCGGTCCGCGTGCCCGCGTTCATGGACACGGCGCCGCCGACCGAACCGGGAATACCGACCGCGAACTCAAGGCCCGAAAGCCCGCGCGACAAGGCGTCGTTGACCAAACGCGCGAACATCACGCCCGCACCAACGGTCAGCGTGCAGCCGTCCTCGGCAACAACCGTGCGCTGAAACTCACGTCCCAGCGAAATAACGGCGCCGCGATAGCCGGCATCGGCAACCAACAGGTTGGACCCCTTGCCGATAATCACCCACGGCACCTGCTCGCGGTCAAGCACCGCCACGGCGCGACGCAGGGCATGGTAGCTATGGCACGTCACAAAAAGGTCGGCCTTGCCGCCGATACGATAGCTAGTATGGCGTGCAAGACGTTCGTCCTCGACCACGTCCGTGTCGATCATGCCCGAAAGCGCCATGACGGCGTTAAACAGACCCATAGGGGTTAAGCGTCTTTCTTGGCAGTCAGATACTCGATGAACTCGGGGCCGACGGTCGTAACGTCGCCGGCACCCATGGTGAGCAGCAGGTCGCCCTCGCCCACGAGCTTCTCAAGCTCCTGGTTGAGCTCAAGACGGCTAGAGCAGTACACGACCTCTTTGCCGGGGTGCTTGGCGCGAACGGTATCTGCGAGCATCTTGGAGGTAACGCCCGGAATCGGCATCTCACCGGCGGAGAACACATCAATCAGCAGCAGCTTATCGGCGTTGGCAAAGGCGTCGGCAAAGTCATCGCACAGAGCCTGCAGGCGCGAATAGCGGTGCGGCTGGAACACGACATCGACATGTTTGTAGCCCAGCGAAGAGGCGGCAGCGAGCGTCGCCTTGATCTCGGTGGGATGATGGCCGTAATCGTCAACCACCGTGATGCCGTCGATATCGCCCACGTGGGTAAAGCGACGGCGGACGCCCTCAAAACTCGAAAGTGCCTTAGCGGCGGCGTCGATATCGAGACCTAGGACATGGGCGACGGTCAAGACGGCCGTGGCGTTGAGCATGTTGTGACGACCGGGGTTGCTCTTAATCTCGACAGCGTGCTCGGTGCCGTCCTCAAAGCGAACGATAAAGTCGCTCTGGATGCCCTTGACATCCGGATGTACGCAGACGATGTCGTTGTTCTCGGCAAAGCCATAGGAAAGCACATGACGGCCCGTCGACTTGGCGAGCTCGACCAGATGCGGGTCCTCGCCGCAAACGATGACGGTGCCGTCCTCGCCCACCAAACTCATAAACTTGGCAAAGGTGGCCTCAATCTCCTCGATGCCCGAGTAATGATCGAGATGGTCGGCCTCGACGTTGGTCACGATGACCACGTTGGGGTTCAGGAACAGGAACGAGCTGTCCGACTCGTCGGCCTCGGCGACAAAGTAGTCACCCGAGCCGTTCTTGCCGTTGGTGTCGTAGCCCTCGACGATGCCGCCGATTAAAAAGCTGGGGTCCAAACCCATGCGGTCGAGCATGGTGGCGCACATCGAAGAGGTCGTGGTTTTGCCGTGCGTGCCGGCAACGGCGACGGTGGTGTAGCCATGGCCCAGAGCCGAGAGCATCTTGGCGCGGGGCCACACGGGAATACCCAGCTCGCGGGCACGCACGAGCTCGGGGTTGGACTCGGGAATTGCGGTGGAGACAACAACCACGTCGGGCTTGACCTCGTCGATCGTCGCAGCCTCGTGGCCCACGTGGACCTTCACGCCGGCGCGGGTAAGCTGGCGAATATAGCGCGACGTCTTAAGGTCGGAGCCGGTAACGGTGTAACCGCGCTCGTGCAGGACGAGGGCGATGCCGCTCATGCCGGCGCCACCGATACCGATAAAGTGGGCGCTCTTGAACTCGGGCGCGGAGGTTGCAGTCTGGGAATCAGCCATGTGCTCGTGTACTCCTTGCGTAAACACTGCCTGTAACCCGTTAACTGTACCGCACCTACCGCATCCGCGCGAGGGCGACCGGCGATATCCCGTCTAACTAACGCAATCCCTCTACCGCGTCAGCCAAAAGTGCGGCGGCACGGTCCTGGGCCAAGCCACGCGCCGCCTGACGCATGGCATCACGCGCCGCAGCGTCATCGAGCAGGTGCAGCAGCTCGTCGGCAAAGGCAGGGGCATCGATATCGGCATCGGCGCATAGCACGCCGGCACCGGCATCGACCAGGTAACGCGCATTCGTGGTCTGGTGGTCGGCCGTGGCGTGCGGATACGGCACGAGTACCGAGGGCACGGCAAGCGCGGCGATCTCGGCCACGCTCGAGGCACCGGAACGCGAGAGCACCAAATCGGCCGCAGCCAGCATATCGCCCATGTTGTCGATGTAGGGCTGGACACGATAGCGCTTCGCCTCCTCGGGCGTCAGCGCCAAAGCGCGCTGGGTCTCCTCAAAGCCGTCGGCACCCGTCGAATGCAAAATGTAGAGATTCTCGCGGGTTAGCAGCTCGCTCTTGAGCGAGACAACGCGCTCGTTGAGATGCTGAGCACCGAGCGAACCACCAAAGACGAGCAGAAGCGTCGCGTCCTCGGGCACGCCGAGTGTCTTGCGACCGCGGGCGCGATCGCCCTCGATCACCGAACGACGCACGGGATTGCCCGTCATGAGCACATGGTCGGAGTCGCCCTCGCGCTCAAAGACCGCGCGGGCCGCAGGCACCGAAATGCACACGCGAGCGGCATGTGAGTTCATCATCTTATTGGCCAGACCCGGAACAGAGTTCTGCTCGTGCAGCAGATACGGAACGCCGGCGTCCTTGCACCAGCCCAGCAGCGGGACCTCAACGTAAGCACCAAAACCGATAGCGGCATCGGGCTTGCCGACCTTCGAGAAGTGACCGGCGAGCGCACGCTTCGCCTTGTTGACGCGCCACAGCGAGGTCAGCGCCGTCCAGGGACGGGAGCGATCGAAGCCCGTGACCGTGATGGGCACAAAATCGAATCCGGCCTCGGGAACCAGACGGCCCTCGAGCTTGCGCGATTGGCCCACGAACACAACGTGATGACCGCGGTCACGCAGCTCCTCGGCCAAGGCGAGCGCGGGGTTGATATGTCCTGCCGTGCCGCCAGCTGCAATAGCAACGGTCATCTTATCGGTCATGATAATCCCTTCGTACATGCGGCCCCTGGTCATCGGTGCGCAAACGCGCCGACGGGTCCGAATTCAAATCGATTCGATTATATCCGCCGCCCGCATTGCGAGGAGTGGGGCGCTGCGGACGACCTTGCGGCGCTGTTCGCTGACGCGGACGGGCTGCCGGCTCGGTCGCAGAGCCATCCAG
>JAIIUG010000014.1:0-35774 GCA_022739635.1 Collinsella sp.
GGGGCGGCTGTAACGGATGGCATTTTCGACCAGGTTAAACACCAGCCGATAGAGGAGCGTGTCGCTCCCGATTACTAAAGCGTCTCCAGCACAATTGAGGGCTATGCCCTTATTTTCGGCAAGTGGCGCAAGGTCGGTGAGGACCTCTTCGGACAAGGGACCAAGTTCAACATCGTCCTCGCAAGGAATGCTGCGGAGCTCACTCATCTCGAGCAATACCTTGGTCATCTGCGACATTCGCTCGGTTTGTTCTTGTAACAGGTCGAGCAGCTCGGCTGTTTCGGGTTGTAAACCGGAGTGTTCGGAGATGAATAGTTCAATCTGTGCTTGCATAAGGGCGAGCGGGGTGCGCAGCTCGTGTGCGGCGTTGCCGGTAAACTGACGCTGTGCAGAGAACCCTTCGCCAAGACGAGCGATCATGTCGTTGAAAGAGGCGCTGCATCGTTGTAGCTCGGTGGGCACATCTTCATTGAGTTTGATTTCGCTTAGGTTGTCAGGTTGCACACGCTCAACCTGAGCTGCAAAAGCCCGTAGCGGTTTGAGTGCACGGCCGCTCACAAAGTATGCCAGCGCGCCGCCAAGGAGTGTGACTCCAGCCGTGATGCACCAGGCTGTCGTGCCAAAAGACTCCTGTGCGTCGTTTACGACGATCGTGACCTTGTCATCGAGGGCTGCTTTCGTTGGGTCGAACGCCTGGAGCGAATCTTCGCCGGTTGCGTTAAAGGCCGAGATGTCGCTGCCGATGGCATCCATGTAGCGCATACCCGTATAGCCGACCAGGCAGTTCGTCAGCACGCACGCTGCGCACGTGAGCAGCGCCGTCATAATCGTTATGCGCCATTGCAGCGAAAGCCTTTTCATTCGCTATCCTCCATAACATAGCCCTCTCCAATCCGATTGCGAATCGGGTCGTATCCCAAAACGATGCGTAGCTTTTTGCGGAGTGACGAGATGTGAACGCGGGTTGCGTTACTAAAGCTGTTCACGCTGCTATCCCAAACGTGCTCGATAAGCTCCTCTTGACTTACCGGCCGCCCCTGATTAAGCATCAGGTATTCCAAGATTCCCGTTTCCTTGCGCGTAAGAGATAGAGCCTCGCTGTCCACGGAAGCGATGCGCGCCTTGGTGTCAAAGCTGAGCTTTCCGCAGGTTAAAACTATGTCGCTTTGTGTAAAGCGTCTGAGGGTAAGGCTGCGAATCCTTGCCGCAAGCTCGTCCAGATGAAACGGCTTGGTGAGGTAATCGTTGGCGCCGGCATCAAGTCCGGCGACTTTGTCGGATACTTCGCCACGTGCGGACAGAATCAGTACCTTAGTTTCGCAGTCAGTTTTCCTAAGTTCCCTGAGTACGGCCGTGCCGTCGATACGGGGAAGGTTGAGGTCGAGTACCACGAGGTCGAAGGCCTCAACGTTCAGTAGGTCGAGCGCCTCCTGTCCGTCGTGACAGCAGTCGACGCTGTACGCCAAGTTTCGCAAACTGCGTGCGATCGTGTCGCACAGTGCTCGCTCGTCTTCGACGATCAAAATACGCATAACAGTCTCCTTGCACATTCCAAATCGCGCTTAACACGGATTTTATAGTCGATATGGTCCAATGGTCGCGTAACGAAAGGAGTGGTCGGATTGTTCAAAGCGGTAAAACCCGTGGTACAGGTCGCTTTGTTGATCGTCGGAATTGCCATGGTGTGCTTTGGCGTTATGCGTGGCGAGGCGGATGCCGTGCTGGCCAAAGCGATTAGGCTGTGCTTGGAGTGTATCGGAATTGGATAAAAGAGAAAACACTGCGTCGCATGTTTTGGCCCGATTTCGCGGATTCATTCAGGCGGCGGCGACGCTCATCACCAACATTCACCTGCCAAACTTTGCCAAAGGCGGCATCTATCAGGGCGCGGGAAAAACAGTCTGCGTACCTGGGCTTAATTGCTATTCGTGCCCCGCGGCATCAGGTGCGTGTCCCATCGGCTCGTTTCAGTCGGTGGTGGGCTCGTCTAAGTTTAGCTTTTCGTATTACGTCACCGGAACGCTCATTCTGATCGGCGTACTGTTGGGGCGTTTTGTATGCGGCTTTTTGTGCCCGTTTGGATGGCTGCAGGAACTTCTACACAAGATTCCCGGCAAAAAGCTATCAACGAAAAAGCTCAAGCCGCTCACGTACATCAAGTATGCCGTGCTGCTGTTTGCCGTGGTGCTGCTGCCTGTCTTGGTGGTCAACGATGTGGGCATGGGCGACCCGTTCTTTTGCAAGTACATCTGCCCACAGGGCGTGCTCGAGGGTGCGATTCCGCTGTCCATCATGAATACGGGAATCCGCTCCGCGCTGGGAAAGCTCTTTACCTGGAAGCTCGCGATTCTCATTGCGGTTGCGGTGCTGAGCGTGTTGTTCTACCGCCCCTTCTGCAAATGGATCTGCCCCCTCGGCGCGTTTTATGCGCTCATGAACAAGGTGTCGTTGTTGGGGATTCAGGTTGACCAGTGCAAATGCGTTTCGTGCGGCAAGTGCGCCAAGGTGTGTCTGATGGACGTGGACGTTACGCGTACGCCCGACCATGCCGAGTGCATTCGTTGCGGCAAATGCGTGGGTGCGTGCCCCGTCGATGCCATTAGCTTTCGCTACGGGCTGGGCGTGACGGGCGGCAAGACCGCGCAGTCCGCGCAGGACTGCGAAAACAAATAGGTACCTATTAAGCTTCGATACAACGGAGGAACCATGAAACTGTCGAAAATTGCGGCCCTGTTGATGCTGCCCGTGCTGGCGCTGACTCTCGCGGCGTGCTCTGCCCCCAAGGGCGACGCGAAGGATGCCACGAGCGGCGATGCGCAGATTGCCGAGCTTGTGGCACAAAAGCCGTCGAGCGCCGAGGAGGCGGCCGAGCTGTACCAGCAGCTGCTGCAAAAGGAAAACGAGATCTTTGCGAGCGATAACGCCCTATGGGAAAAGGTATTCAATGCGGCAAATAAAGACTCGGCAATGATTGAGGACGGTAGCAATTACGGCGACTTTTTGCTTGATACCATCGAGGGCGCCAAGGATCAGTTTACGGCTGACGAGCTCAAGACGCTTAAGGCCGGCGCGCAGCAGGTCAAGGAGATCGAGGATAAGCTCATGGCGCTGGAGAAGGAGTTTCCCGGATGTGGCAGCACGCCCGGCGAGGGAGAGAGCGTCGATGCCTCGACCGCAGGCATGACCAACGGCGAGAGCGGGGAGACGAAGTTCCCCAGCTTTAAGGGCAAGGACTTGGACGGCAACGATGTAAACAGCGACGAGCTGTTCTCCAAGAACAAGGTCACCGTCATGAACTTCTGGTTTACCACCTGCAAGCCGTGCGTGGGAGAGCTGGGCGATCTGGAGAAGCTCAACAAGGAGCTTGCCGAGAAGGGCGGCCAGGTCGTGGGCGTTAATTCCTTTACGCTCGATGGCAACAAAGACGAGGTGGCAGACGCCAAGGACGTACTTTCCAAGAAGGGCGTGACGTACAAGAACATCTGGTTCAAGTCGGATAGCGAGGCCGGCAAGTTCACCTCCAACCTGTACTCGTTCCCGACCACGTACGTGATCGACCAGAACGGTAACATTGTGGGAGAGCCGATCATGGGCGGCATCAACTCCGCTGAGCAGCGCGAGGCGCTCAATAAACTGATCGATC
Source organism: Collinsella sp. (assembly GCA_022739635.1). GTDB lineage: Bacteria > Actinomycetota > Coriobacteriia > Coriobacteriales > Coriobacteriaceae > Collinsella. Next base: position 3,644 of record JAIIUG010000014.1, read on the forward strand.
AAGCACTCGCGAAGAGCGAACAGTAGATTCGTGGGACAGGCAACTGAAGGGGAGTCGCTGGAAACAGCGACTCTTTTTTTTCTGCTTCGGGGTAGCATCATGGGTATACGTCGAAAGGGGGCGGCTATGGTCGGCAGCATGGTCGAGCGGTTGCCGTTTTGGGGACAACTTACATCCGATGAGCAGACGCTCGTGGCAGAGCGCTCGTCGCTGCGATCCTTTGATGCCGGGCAGATAATCGGTAGCAGCGGAAATTCTTGCACCGGCATTATCTTTATTATCGAAGGTGACATTCGCGTGAGCCTGCTTTCCGAGGAAGGCAAGGAGGTCACGCTGTTTAGGGTTGGCTGCGGAGAGTGCTGTGTCACCACGGCCTCGTGCGTTATCGAGCAGATTTCATTTGACACCATGGTGGTTGCAGCACGCAGGTCATCGCTTTTGGTGGTGCCTGCGAGCGTGTGCGTCCAGCTCGCCCGCGATAATGTCTACGTTAAGGCCTTTATGCTCCAGGTTGAGGTGAAGCGCTACTCCCAGGTGGTATGCGTGCTGCAGCAGATGCTCTTTAAGCGTCTCGATCAGCGCGTCGCCAGCTACGTGCTCGAGCATTGCCGAGTTGCGGGCACAGCAGAAGTTGCCGTAACGCAAGACGAGCTTGCACGCGACATCAACTCTGCGCGCGAAGCGGTGACGCGCGCTCTGAGCCGTCTTGCGCAGGACGGGCTCATCGAGGTTGGGCGCGGACGGATTATCGTGCGTGATGTAGATGGGTTGGCACGGTTGGCCTAGACCTACCGCGCAGCTGTATCTGCCGTCGGCAACATATTTTCCGTTTGGTGACTTGGTCACAGAACGCGACCGCAGTGCCTTGGCATACTTGCCCAAAGCAACCAGCAAAGGAGTGCGCTATGGGATTGTTTGATTTGTTTGCAGGACCGGACATGAATGTGGGCGTCCAGGAATGGAAGGCTTCTAAGGGGGCGGTGCTGCTCGACGTGAGGAGTGCTGACGAGTATGGACAGGGCCACATTCCGGGCAGCGTCAACATTCCGCTCGATCGTATCAACCAGGTGCTTGAGCTGTATCCAGACAAGGGCACGCAGCTTTTCGTGCATTGCCTGAGTGGTGCGCGAAGCAACCAAGCTGTGAGTTTTCTTAAGCGTTCTGGGTATGGCAGTGTCAAGAATATCGGCGGCATAAGCGGCTATACGGGAAAGGTGGTGCGTTAGCTATGAAGGTGGTTATCGTTGGAGGCGTCGCGGGCGGCGCATCGGCGGCGGCACGTTTGCGCAGGCTCGACGAGCAGGCCCAAATTGTCATCTTTGAGCGCACGGGTTTTGTATCGTATGCCAACTGTGGGCTTCCGTACTACATTGGCGGCGTGATAGAAGAAGAGAGTGCATTGACGCTGCAATCGCCCGAGGGCTTTTGGAATCGATTCCGCATTGCCGTGAAGACGAACCACGAGGTGATCGCCATTCATCCCGATGCGCATACGGTTGACGTTCGCGACCTGCTCACCGGCGAGGAATTTGTCGAGACGTATGACAAGCTGATTCTTTCGCCAGGCGCGCATCCCATTCGCCCCGCTCTTCCGGGAATCGATTTGGATAAGATCTTTAGCCTTCGAACGGTAGAGGACACGCTGCACATTCATGGTTATGTGCAAGAGCATGAGCCGAGGAGTGCCGTGGTGATCGGTGGCGGCTTTATCGGTGTTGAGGCTGCCGAGAACCTGCGTGACTTGGGTCTCGAGGTGACGCTTTTGCAGCGCCCCGGGCAGCTGATGAACAACCTGGACTACGACATGGCGACGCTGCTTCATGCAGAGGTCCGCGAGCATGGCATTGACCTGCGCCTTCGTGCCGACGTTACGGGCTTTGAGGAGGCCGATGGCCGTGTGGTCACACATGTGGCGGGCGATGATTCCATTATGGCCGATATGGTGCTACTCGCTATCGGCGTTGCGCCCGAGAGCCATTTGGCAAAGAAAGCTGGTATCGAACTGGGCATCAAGGGCTCCATTGTGGTGAACGACCGCATGGAGACGTCTGCTCCTGACGTATATGCCGTGGGTGATGCCGTGCAGGTTAAGCATCAGGTGACGGGCGAAGACGCGGTGATTTCCCTTGCAGGCCCCGCTAATAAGCAGGGACGTATCGTCGCCGACGTGATTTGTGGCTTAGGCAGTCGCTATCAGGGCTCGCTGGGTTCTTCGGTAATCAAAGTGTTCGACTTGACAGCTGCGAGCACGGGCCTTTCTGTGAAGGCAGCGCGTGCGGCGGGAATCGATTGCGAGAACGTCGTGCTGTCACCTGGATCGCATGCGGGTTATTATCCCGGGGCCACGCCCATGACCATGAAAGTTGTGTTTGAGAGGGAAACCTTGCGTCTGCTGGGCGCGCAGATTGTGGGCATCGATGGCGTGGACAAGCGCATCGATGTGCTGGCGACGGCAATTCAGGCCGGTATTCGGGCCGATAAGCTCAAGGATTTGGATTTGGCGTATGCGCCGCCATATTCTTCGGCGAAAGACCCGGTGAACATGGCCGGTTTTATGATCGAAAACGTGGGCTCGGGCATGCTCAAGCAGTGGCATTGGGAGCAGGAACCGGATCTGCCGCGCGATGGTAGTGTGCAGCTGCTCGATGTCCGTATGGTTGGCGAGTATGACCGCGGACATATCGACGGCTTTGTGAACATTCCCGTCGATGACTTGCGTGCTCGCTTGGGGGAGCTTGACGTGACAAAGCCTGTTTATGTTATTTGCCAAAGTGGTCTTCGCAGCTACATTGGCTGCCGCATCCTCGCTCAGTACGGTTTTGACTGCTATAACTTCTCGGGTGGCTATCGCTTCTTTGCTGCTGTGACTAAAGACCATCGCGGTAGCGATAACGTGATGCCGTGTGGATTGGAAAAGTAAGGCCTTTTGAGCGGCGTGTATGACAATGACAAGATAGAGTAGGACAAACGCGTCGAATACGAACGGCGGAGGAGAGCGGGCGGGGTGCCTGCGCAGGAGAGGTTGCCGTCCATGCTGGAGCTCAAAGGAATTTGCAAAAGGTACGTTACGCAGTCGTTTACGCAGGTGGCGCTCGACAACGTAAGCCTGGCTTTTCGCGATAACGAGTTCGTGGCCATTCTGGGTCCCTCAGGTTCGGGCAAGACCACGCTGCTCAACGTTATCGGCGGACTCGACCACTTTGATTCTGGCGACCTGCTGATCGACGGTATTTCGACCAAGGACTTTCACGATCGCGATTGGGATGCCTACCGCAACAACCGCATCGGCTTTGTGTTCCAGAGCTATAACCTCATTCCGCATCAGACCATTTTGGAAAACGTGGAGCTGGCGCTTACGCTCACGGGCGTGGGGCATGCCGAGCGTCGCCAGCGTGCGCGCGAGGCGTTGGAGAAAGTCGGCCTGGACGAGCACATTAACAAGCGTCCGAGCCAGCTTTCGGGCGGACAGATGCAGCGCGTGGCTATTGCCCGCGCTCTGATCAACGATCCCGAGATTGTGCTGGCTGACGAGCCGACCGGCGCCTTGGACTCAACGACATCCGTGCAGGTCATGGATTTGCTCAAGGACGTTGCGCGCGACCGTCTGGTCATCATGGTCACGCACAATCCCGAGCTGGCGTACAAGTACGCCACGCGCATCGTCACCCTGGCGGACGGCAAGATCACCGACGATTCAGATCCCTTTGATGCTGCCGAGGCCGCGCGTCGCGAGGCCAAGCCCACGCGCAAAACCTCGATGAGCTTTGTGACGGCGCTGGGGCTTTCTGCCCGAAACCTCATGACCAAGAAGGGTCGCACGGCCATGACGGCCTTTGCGGGCTCGATTGGCATTATCGGCATTGCGGCGATCCTGGCGCTGTCCAACGGCGTAAACGACTACATCAAAAAGGTCGAGGAGGACACGCTCTCGAGCTACCCGCTGACGATTTCCAAACAAGACTACGACCTGTCGTCCATGATGGGCGGCCATGGGGCTACCGATGAGGAGGCGTCCAAGGGCGAGGGCTCGTCCGATGACGCTACCGGTGGCAAAGCTAAGGGAACCGACAAGATCCCTGTGGTCACAGCCGTAAAGGACATGTTCGCAAGTGTTAAATCTAACGATATGACAAGCTTTAAGGCATGGCTTGACGACGACGGCGACGGTATCAATAAAGAGGTCAACGCTATCCAGTACGGCTACGGCGTGACGCCGGTTGTCTATCGTGCGGGCAAGGGCGATGAGAAGCCTGTCCGGCTGGTGCCCAACGCTATGACCGAGGCCATGAGCGGCGGCGCAAGTTCGGCGGCAACGGTGAGCATGGATTCCATGGGAACCTCGGTCTTTAACGAGATGATTGACGACCAGAGCCTGCTCGACAGCCAGTACGATGTCGTCGCCGGCCATTGGCCCACGTCTGCCAACGAAGCCGTGATGGTACTTTCGAGCCGCGGCACGGTGGGCGACTACACGCTCTACAGCATCGGTGCGCTGGATATCGATGAGCTCAACGACCTGGTTAACAGCGCCATGACGGCCGATGGCAAGGTTGAGACGCCCAAGACCGGCAGCGACTTTACCTACGACGATGCGCTGTCCACGACGTTTAAGGTGCTGTCGCCGGCCGATGCCTATCGTAAAAACGAAGAGACCGGCATGTGGACCGACATGTCTGGCGACGCCGACTTTATGACGGCCAAGGTTGCCGACGGCATTGACGTGCGTATTGTGGGCGTGGTGCGACCTAACGAGACGGCCAATGCGAGTGCATTGTCTCCGGGCATTGCCTATACGCATGCACTGACTCGCCAGCTTATGGAGCGTGCCGCCGATTCGCAGATTGTGCAAGAGCAACTTGCCCATCCCGAGACGGATGTCTTTACGGGCAAAACCTTCGACGAGCTGCAAGGCGAGGCCAAACAGGGCGTGGATCTGGGCAGCATGTTCAGCGTGGATGAGGCGGCGCTGAAGAGCGCGTTCTCGTTCGATGCGTCTGCGCTCTCGGGCGCTGCTGGCGGTATGGACCTTTCTGGTATCGACTTATCCGGGCTGGACCTTGACCTTTCGGGCGTTGGGAAGGACATCGACTTCAGCGACATCATGGCCAAAGCGCCAACCCCAGATTTTTCGGGTATCTTTGACGGTCTGGAACTTACGCCCGAGCAAATGCAGCAGGTGGGAACACTAGCCAACCAGCTGTTTGAGGGCTTTTTGCAGTCTGATCAGTTTAAGGCGCTGTCGCCCGAAGATCTTAAGGACGCGTCAAAGCTCGCTGCCGCATTCTCGACGTATCTTGAGAATGATGCAGCAGCCCAGCAAATCCTGGCCCAGCTCAAGGCGCTCGGAGGCGATGCCCTGGCCGAGCGCCTGCAACAGGCGATGACCGACTATGTGCAAAAGCAGCTGGCTCCGTATCTGCAGCAGGCTATGGATCAGGTGACCAAGACAATCAGCGATCAGATTGCGGCGACGGTGTCAGCTCAGCTCAAGGCGGGCGCGGCAGGGCTCATGGGCCAGATGGCGACGCAGGTGTCATCCAGTTTTGCCAACCTGGCGAGCGCTATGCGTGTGGATGCGAGCGCCTTTGCTCGTGCCATTCACTTCAACATGGACGCCGAGGACCTGAGTTCGCTCATGATGAGCTATGCCAAGGCTTCGAAGCTCACCTACGATAACAATCTGACCACGTTGGGCTATGCGGACGAGGCGGACCCCATCTCGGTCAAGATTTTCCCGCGCGACTTTGAGGCTAAGGAGCGCGTGCTCGATCACATCGATGCTTATAACAGGCAGGTCAAAGCCGCCGGCCACGACGAACAGGCCATCTCGTACACCGACTACATGGGCATCATCATGGGCTCGGTGACCGATATCGTGAACACCATCAGCTTGGTGCTCATCGCATTTGTGAGCATCAGCTTGGTCGTCAGCTCCATCATGATCGGCATCATCACGTACATCAGCGTATTGGAGCGCAAGAAGGAGATCGGCATCCTACGCGCAATCGGCGCGTCAAAGCGCAACGTGGCCAACGTGTTTAACGCCGAGACCTTTATCGAGGGCCTCATTGCCGGCGTCTTCGCCATTGTCGTCGTGGTGCTCGTGAGCTTCCCGGTTAATACCTGGGCACTTGCGGCCAAACAGGTTCCCAATTTGATGAGCCTGCCCGTGCAGGATGCGCTGGCGCTCATTGCGATTTCGGTGCTGCTGACGGTCGTTGCCGGCTTACTGCCAGCCCGTAGCGCATCCAAGAAAGACCCCGTGGAGGCCCTACGTTCCGAATAATGTGAAAAAGGGACAGTCCCTTTGTCACATTGAGGGCCTTGCGGAATCGGGGTCTAATACTTTTCCGAGAAGTGAACGAGTCAAAATGGACCCCCGAAGCGCTAACACTTATTGAAGGCGGTTTCCTGCGGTTTTGATTGTTAAATCCTGCGCTTTTGGCGTCAGAAAATGTCGATGCTTCGGGGGTCCAAAAACGGTCGTTCACTTCTTGGAAAAGTATTAGACCTCGTTATATTGGCGGCGTTCGCGAGCGGAAATCAGAACGTAAGCCTTTAGCTCTTCTTTGCAGAGAGCATAAGCCTAATTTCCGGATGAGTGTACTCGTCGAACTCTTCTTTGGGCTCGGTGTCAAAGGTGAAGTACGACTTGATAGATTCATCCTCCGTCTTAATGCTGATTTCTTCATATAGGGATCCGGCTAAAAATGCCTGTTTAAATTCATCCGACAGGCTGCATGGCGTGAGGAGGCCCGGTGTGGCAACGGAAATGTCCAGCCCGTTGAGCGGGGCGCAGAGCGTCGCGATGTCCTGCTCGGCGCGGACGAGGTTGTCTGCAAGGCTTGCCTCGGGTTCGATCTGACTGGTGTAATCGACGTCCGTGAGCATGCCGTCTGCATCAAAAGAAAGGTAGACATAGGCTGCTTGAGCGCCGAGGTCATTATCGCGCAGATAGCCGATAATGCGGTAGCCGTAGTCGTGATACGACTCATATGGGTCGTCTACCGCGACGCGTTCGCACACGGGCTCCAAGGCATCTTGCGCGATGGCGAGCTGCTCGGCGGCTGCAGCCTTTCTTGCCTGAAGCTCGTTATTTCCCTGGACAAACTGCGGGATGTAGGCGCCAAGCAGCACAATGGCGGGCACCACCGCGAGAGCTATGACCTGCTTTTTGACGCTTGGAATCGTCACGCCGTATGCGTTTGCCATGGCCTCGGCATTGCTCGAGGTTTCGGCTAACACGTCTGCCGCCGTGGCGACTGCCCCTACGGCGCCGGCGACCTCCGCGGCGCCGCCCAGGTTGCGCGCAACATCGTTATCGCTGTTTTTGAGCAGACGGCCGGCAGCTTGCGTGGCGAGCACGCCGGCGACCTCCGCGGAACGGTCCTTGTTGGTCTGGGCCACCGCAAGCCTGCTCTGCAGCTCCTTCCACTGTTTGCCCTGCATTCCAAAGCGCGGTGCAAGGGCGCAATAGCAAAAGATGGCGAGTTCGATTACGGTGAGTGCGATGGCGGTATATATGCCCGCGGGTTGGAATTCCTTTTGGTGGAACGCGATATCGTTGATCATTTGGAGCGGCAGCATGAGCAGACATGCTACGAACGACATGACGAGTGCGGTCGCTGCGATCTTGGGGTATGTACAGTACCGCTGGATGCGTTTCTTTTCTTGTTCGGTGAGCTGCTGCATGGGGGCCTCGACTCTCATCGTTTTCGGGCGATACTCACACGCTCTTGAGTATAGATGAGTGGAGGGTGCCTGTTATTCAAACATGGTGTCAACGGCGTGGTGTTGGTGGTCGCTTGATCGTGGGCGCCATCTTTTAGAGCATGAAGCCGCCATCATGGGGCGAATGACGCGCAAGGGGGCTTTCGTGGGACAGCCTCTCGCTGTTTGTGTGCGCCAGCAAATCGAAGGTGAATGGTTTTCCGAGAAGTGAACGACCTATTCTGGACCCCTGAAGCATTCGCACTTTTGGATGCAAAAACCGCAGGATTTGAGCGACAAAACCGCAGGAAATGGCTCTCCAAAAGTGTCGATGTTTCGGGGGCTCGATTTCACTCGTTCACTTCGCGGAAAAGCATTCACCTTTGTTGCGTGAGGCGACGGATGGAAGGGTGATTATCGTCAAGTAGCTACCTCTGCCTTGTGAATCATCTGAAGCACAAGGCATAATGCATGTGACAAAGGGACAGTTCCTTTGTCACATTGATGTGAGAATGGATGTCGATGTATTTATCGCTGGCCCCTATGGAGGGGATTACCGGGCATGTGTTCCGTCGCGTGCATGCGGAGTGTTTCGGTGCGCTCGATTGTTATTACACGCCGTTTTTGCCGCCGCCACGGGTGGGCAACCGCTTTGGCGGTAAGGCGTTTAAGGAAGTCGATCCAGCTAACAACCAAGGGCTTAACGTGGTGCCCCAGCTCATGTCCAAGAATGCGGACGAGTTTGTGTGGGCGGCGCAGGTGCTCGCCGACATGGGTTACCGCGAGGTCAATCTCAACCTTGGCTGCCCCTCGGGCACGGTTGTCGCCAAGGGGAAGGGTTCGGGCTTTCTGCGCAATCTGGACGAGCTCGAGGTGTTCTTGAGTGACGTGTGCGAGCGCTCGCCATTGCCGGTGTCGGTCAAGACCAGGCTGGGGTTGGAAAGCGACGACGAATACGAGCGCGTACTCGACCTCTATTGCCGCATGCCGCTGGCAGAGCTGATCGTGCATCCGCGCGTGCAAAAGGACCGCTATGCGGGCTCGCCGCGCAAAGAGTTTTACGGTGAGACGCTGAAGCGGGCGCCGTTCCCGGTGGCCTACAACGGCGACATCTTTGATCTTGAGGACATGGATGCGCTGGTGGAGGCTTATCCCGGAACGCGTCACGTAATGTTGGGGCGCGGCTTGCTTGCGAACCCCGCGCTGGCTCGCATGGTTAAGGGCGGTCCTGTTGCCACGGCAGCTGAGCTGCAGCGCTTCCACGACACGCTGTTTGCAGCTTATGCGGACGAGATCGGGGGCAACGCGGTCTTCCGCATGAAGGAGTGGTGGTTCTACGCCAAATGCGCCTTCGCCGATCCTGCTACCGTTCACAAGATCGTGCGCAAGACCAAAAAGGTCGACGAATACCGCGCCGCCGTCGAGCGCGTCTTTCGCGAGCAGCCGCTCGCGCCCATAGCCCGCTTTTGCGGCTAAATGAAGTCGTTGGGGATGTTCTTTAACGGCTAGTCATTCAAGAACGTTCCCAATGACTATGTTGAGCATCGGCTTCGTCATCTGACGGCTTGGACGGCAAGTGCGTCCAGCACACGCCCTGCGTCGGCGTTGATTAGAATGCTGCGATCGGCGATTTCTGCCGGAGCGACTGCCTCGCCAAAATTGACGCATGTGTACGTTGCGCGCTCGTTTTTGGCGGTCATCTGCCAAAACGGGTACTTGATGATGACGGGCGTGTTGCCGCCCACGCCAAGCTCCAAGAACAGAACGCGCATATTGCTGTGGCGGCGCAGGAAATCTTGGTAACGGTCGGCCGCGGCACACCAGCCCTTATCCTGCACAAACGTGTCGTCGGCGCGCAGGTTCATTGTGAGCGGGGAGCCACAATGGGGGCAACGGGGCACTAGCGCAGACGGAATGCGCAGGTCTTCTTGGGCGGCGACCATGTAATGTACGAGCTCTTCGTTGTCCCAAGTTTCCTGACAGCAGGGCTTGCTGCACTGGAATAGACCATAATCGCCCTGCGTGTAAAAGAGTCGCTGTTTATCGAAACCGGCGCGTTGGAAGCAATGGTCTACGTTTGTGGTCAGCACAAAGTAATCTCGGTCGCGCAGCAGGCCCAAAAGCTGTTCGTAGATGGGCTTGGGTATGGGGTCATATCGGTTGCACATGATATAGCGGCTCCAAAATGCCCAGTATTCCTCGAGGGAGTCATAGGGGTAGAAACCGCCGGAGTACATGTCGGTAAAGCCGTAGCGTGCGGCGAAGTCGCCAAAGAGTTTCTCGAAGCGCTCTCCCGCGTAGGCGTAGCCAGCTGCGGTGGAAAGACCCGCGCCGGCGCCGATTATCACGGCGTCGGATGCGTCGAGTGCGGCTCGGAGCTTAGCGATCTGCTTGGAGAAGGTCGCGGTAGATTGACTCGTCAGACGTGAGAAAAACATTGAAGATCACCTTAAGGTTGGGGTCGTTATGGTCTAGATGATGACGAACGGCATCGATGGCAACGCGCGCGGCGGCTTGTTGGGGATAGCCAAAGACGCCCGTCGAAATGCAGCAGAAGGCAAGCGTGTCGAGCTTTCGGCTCGTCGCTTCTTCCAGGCAGCTGGTGTAGCAACGGCGCAGTAGCAGTTCCTCGCGCGGGCCAGGCTTATGGTTGGGCACGATGGGACCGACGGTGTGGAAGATATGGCTGCTCGGCAGGTTAAACGCTGGCGTGACCTTAACGCGTGCGGTCGGTTCCTCATGCCCCTGTTTACACATGAGGCCGGCGCACGTCAGGCGCAGCTGCATGCCGGCGTATGTGTGGATGGCATTGTCGATGCAGTGGTGTCTCGGCACAAAACAGCCGAGCATTTGGCTGTTGGCGGCGTTGACGATGGCGTCGGCCTTAAGCAGCGTGATGTCGCCACGCCAGACGGCAATGCGATTGCAGTAGGGAAGCGTGCCGGCATCGGTTGCGCCGCCGCGCTCAACAAGCCGCTGCTGCAAGTAGGCATCCTGGATATCGAGCACCTCTGTCGCGAGCGCTTCGGGCGACCGCACGTTCATAAGGGCCCTGAGCAAATCACGCTGCTCGCCGGCTCCGGCGGGAACGGCAATGCCGCGTCCGTCCGCTCGCTCGTTGAGCAATGCATTGATAAGCCAAATACGACGCTCGGCTTGATTCATGGCTGACCTCCTGTCCAATTGAGTTGGGCGTGTTTGACAGCAGTGTGCAACCCGGACCGCTTCTTCAAAAGAAGGCACAAAAAGGTAAGCGCCGTGGAGCGGTATGCCCCACGGCGCTCAATTTGCAAAAGCCCGTAGCTGCTAGGAGCTTCGCACAAGCTGCTGGTAGTCGGTGCCCCATTCCACAAGAGAATCGATGATGGGCATAAGGCTTTGACCCAGCTCGCTCAGCGCGTATTCGGTACGGATGGGCGTTTCGGGAATGACGGTGCGCGTGATAAGTCCCGCGGCATCCATTTCCTTTAGGTTTGACGAGAGCACCTTTTGACTGATGCCGGGAATAGAGCGATGTAGCGCGTTGAAGCCCAGGGGCTGCTCAATGAGCTGCTGGATGATATAGATTTTCCACTTGTTGCCAAAGAGCTGAAAACACGTGGCTACGGGGCAGGGAGGCAGTTCTTCTTTGGTGAGCATGGTAACCTCGCAATCGGGTAGGTTGCTTGCATTATCGCAGCTGCTGGCGCCCGCGGCTACAACTTACTTTTTGGTAACTGGCTAATAGATTAGTGCCTTCTTTTGGGTGGGGTGCATTCCTCGCATGATGTGCTTAGGCGCAAAAGCGTCTACGTCCGGGCGGCTTCGCCCAGCCGCCCCCAATCGAAAGGAATTGCCATGTCCGAGAATCTCGAGAACGTTGCCGCCTTCGCTTCTTGCGGTACCGCCGATCCCGCGCCCGCCTGCGGCTCCGCCGATCCCAAGGCCGCGCCGGCCTGTGGCACCGCTTGCGGCTCCGTCGATCCCGCGGCTGCTCCTGCTTGCGGCTCCGTCGATCCTGCTGCCGCCCCTGCTTGCGGCTCCGCCGATCCCAAGGCCGCGCCGGCCTGTGGCACCGCTTGCGGCGCTGCGGACGCTCAGTAAGCAATCGCTAGGAGGGGACTCGTAATGGATGCTCAGACTTGTCTCAAGAAGATGCAGCTTGCCGGGACGCTCTCGCTGGCAACTGTGGACGAAAATGGCGCGCCGCAAATTCGCTGCGTGAGCGCTGTACATTACGAGTCCCGCGCCATCTACTTCCTCACGGCGCGCGGCAAGGAGATGGCCCGCCAGCTTATGGCCGATGGGCGCGTCCAAACGCTCGTCCACACGCGGTTTAACGAAATGATTCGCATGTCCGGCGTTGCCACTCCCGCCTTGGATTCCGAGCAAGTTTACTGGCGTGACGTTATTTATGCCGAGCAGCCGTATCTTGCCAACGTTTATCCCGGTGATACGCGTGATATCAACACTATCTTTAAGGTCGAAAACATCGTGCTCGACTACTTTAACCTTGGGGTTCGTCCTATTGAGCGCGCTGTCTTTACCCTAGACGAGGACATGGCGTCCGCGCCCGTTAAGGGTTTTCGTATTGATTCCGATGCGTGTATCGGTTGCGGTACCTGTCTTGAGCACTGTCCGCAGAAGTGCATCGAGCCGGGTGACTCGTATCGCATAGAGCCTGAGCACTGCTTGCACTGTGGCGCCTGTGAAGAGAATTGCCCCGTCGGCGCCGTTGAGCGCCTGTAGCCCAATACCGTCATCAATTTGAACATCGACCAAGGGAGTCCCACGATGCAAAAGCCCGCGTTTGCCTTCCAGTGGCATATTACGGATGAATGCGATCAGCGTTGCAAACATTGCTATATCTTCGCCAACGGTGCCTGCGCTGGTTTTAAGCGCATGCCGTGGGAGCAGATGGTCGAGGTCGTCGATCAGGCCCAGGCCCTCTGCGAACGCATCGGTCGTCAGCCGTACTTTTACGTTACGGGCGGTGACCCCATACTCCATCCCGATTTTTGGCGCCTTGCCGAGCTTTTGCACGAGCGGGGTTTTATGTGGTGCGTGATGGGCAATCCGTTCCATCTGACCGACGAGGTCTGCGCCCGCATGAAAGAGTTGGGATGCCGCAAATACCAGCTCTCGCTCGATGGACTCGAGAAAACGCACGATTACTTCCGTAAGCCCGGCTCGTTTGTCGAGACCTTGCGTGCGATTGGGTGCCTTAAGCGCGCGGGTATCTGGGTTGCCGTTATGAACACGGTTTCGAGTATGAATGCCGCCGAGCTGCCGCAGCTCATTGACCTTGTGGCAAGCCTCGAAGTCGACGTGTTCGCTTTTGGACGATACTGCCCCACCTCGGGCCAAAAGCGTGATGAGTTCCATCTGGAGCCGCTGGAATATCGCGACGTGCTGCTGGCCGCGCAAGAGCGTATGGAGTTTCACCAGGCTGCGGGCCGCAAAACGTTCTTCCAGCTCAAAGATCACCTGTGGACGCTTCTTTTGTGGGAGCAGGGCAAATTCACCATCCCCAAGAGTGCCAAGCCCGGCATGATCTACGACGGCTGCCATTGCGGTACGGGCCATATGACGGTGCTGCCTACGGGCGACGTCTATGCGTGCCGTCGCATGGAGAGCAAGGTGGGCAACGTTGCCGAGAACTCGCTCGAGGAGCTGTTCTTTTCGCCGCAGATGGAAGCAAAGCGCGACTTTAAAGAGTTCAAGAAGTGCTCCAAATGCGAACTTTTTGGCTGGTGCCGCGGCTGCCCCGCTGTGACGTATGGTTACACAGGCGATATGTACGAAGCCGATCCTCAGTGCTGGAAAGAGATCGAGGAATAGGATCGCCGTGTCATCGGGTAGTCGTTGGGGACGTTCTTAAACGACTACTCATTTAAGTGCGTCCCCAATGAGCGGTTGTGAGGGATCCACGCAAAAAACTGTACGCCAGCATCCAAAGATGTCGAAAAATGTCGACTTTGGATGCTGACATACACGTTTGGGTTCGGCGGGGGACTAGGCAATCCTTGCGTCAAGGGTAATGAGCTCCCTGAGCCGCTCTGTGCGTGTCTGCCCATGACGCTTTGCCTTTGCGTCAAACGCCTCAAGAACCGATTCACCCACACGTGCCGATAAAACAACGCTTGGCTCATCAGAGATCGACGGCCTTCCCAGCTTGATGGTGCGACCCTTCGGCCACTCATCTTTTTCGTATTCCTCCGCGGCTTTCTCCAACTCTCCGGGTGCAAACCCCATCATCTTTTCGAGCTGCTTAGCATCCATAGCGCCTCCTATCGATCGACATAATGTCGAGCGCTGGTTCTCGGAATCTCTTTTTGTATACAGTTTTGTAGACAAAAATACAAGCAGCTTATCAAGCTAATTAGCGTGTTTTGACTAGTTTTTTCGATAGGAAATGGGCATCGATGGTTTCGATATTTCTTCACTTTCCAAGTTGGAACATGAGCGCTCATTGAACCTGCAGAGGGGGCACTTTAACAAACTATCGAGGTTCTGGCCAGGAGCTTTCACCGGTCTTCGGTGGTGAGAACAGCTCAATTCGCGACACAGTGTGTCGCGAATTGGAGTAGTCGCTGAGTGTTCTTTAACAACTAGTCATTCAAGAAGAGAGCGTCTAAGTGCCGGAATTGCTATTTTGAGTCGTCCCTAACGACTATTCTGGAGGGCAGTGTGCAAAAAAGGGCAAATATGAGTACTGTTGCCATTGTGGTTGCATTTATTTTCTTCAATAATAAGGTCCCTGATGAGATTTAATACCATTAGGCTTCTCTTTTATTGAACATATGGGGAGAAATAACGCTGTCTGCGGACGCTTGGGGCGTTGAATGATCCCTGAAATGATTAAAATCGCTGTTACTAAACAAGTAGCAGTACTCATATTTGCCATTTTTTGAACACGGTCCTCTAAGGAGCCCTTTCCAGAGACGTCGGATGGCCTCAAACAGCCATAATCCAAAGGCCGTCTCAAACAACTAGTCATTTAAGAACGTCCCCAACGACTGCCCACAAAAAGCTGTACGTCAGCATCCGAAGATGTCGAAAAAAGTCGACTTTGGATGCTGGCGTATATGTTTGGGTTCGGCGGGGGACTAGTTATTGGGGACGTTCTTTAACGACTACTCATTTAAGTGCGTCCCCAATGAGTGTAACTACTCATTTAAGTACGTCCCCAATGAGTACTAGATCAGGTTCTCCTGTACCCAGGCGATGATGTCGCTCGATTCGTAGAGTGGCTTGCCGTCGATGAACAGGCAGGGAACCTGGCGCTTGCCGCCGACGGCGATGAGCGTCTGCTCGGCATCGGGGTCGGTCGAGATATTGCGCTCGGGGATGGTCACACCGTTATCGGCCAAAAAGTGCTTGACCTTTATGCAATACGGGCAGCCGGTCATAACGTACAGCTCGAGCTTGTGATCAGTAGCCATAAGTCTCCAATCGGTTGAGGTTTCGGTTGAGATACCCAAAGCCGCCGCAGTCTATGCGCGCGTCAACGACGACTCGATGGCATGGACCAGAAACGCCGTGGCTCCGGTGCCGCAGGGCTTGTCGTAGTAGTCGATAAAGCGCTGATCGGCAAGATAGCCGTGGGCGAGGCCCAGGTATGCTTCGTCTTGGGGTTCGTGTCCCCAGTTAAGGCCAATCCATCGACGGTGCATTGCGACAAGCTTGCGCGCCTCGCTTCCATCCGGTTCGCTGTCGCCCATGGCGATCGAGAGCTGGCCCAGAATAGCGCGTTCAAGTTCCTTCATGTCGTTCCATGTCTCGGGGTCCATGTCCAGCAGTGCCTCGTTTGCTGCATCGACGGCCTCGTCGCCATAGCGCGCCCGCGCCTCAGCACCGTAGCGCTCCTCGTTTTCCTGCACGGTACGCCAGCGCTCCAGTTGCGGCAGGACAGCGCCCATAAGCGAGACGGCTTCGTCGAGCGACATGCCGGTGTTTTGTGCCAGGCGCGGGGCACAATCCTCAATCATCGCCTCCATCGTGGTGTCGTAGGTGTACTTACCGTGGTCGTAGCACCACTTGCAGTAATGGTCGGTCGTGGCGCCGTGAGCATCGGTACCGCAGTCGTCGGGCGTGAGTATCATGCCGCAGCTCTGACAATAGTGCTCGGGCATTTCGAGCAGATGAGACAGTGGCTCGCCGGTCACGGCGGCAATGAGCTTCATCATGTCGATGCCCGGTGTGACCTCGCCGCGTTCCCAACGGCTGATGGCCTGGCGTGTGACGAAGAGCTTGGCGGCGAGCTGCTCCTGGGTAAGGTGATGGGCGCGACGGACAGCAATGAGCTTTTCTGCGAAGGCCATAGCGGCTCCTTTCTGCTGGTTGACGGCTTAAGCATACGCGGCGGCAAGCGCCCTTCCAAGCAACCGTTGGTTGCACGACGGGGGACCGCGACAAAGAATTGCGCACGACGCCTCACACCTTCATGCCGTACAATGACCGGCATGGAACCTATTGCACACATACATACCGATCTGCCGCAGAAGTTCGGCATCCCGCGCAACAGCTTTTTGGCGCCCCATCTGCAGGGGTGCATCGTCTTTGAGCCGGAATTTGCCTCCAACGCAGCGGTTGAGGGCCTGGATTCCTTCTCTCACCTATGGCTGCTCTGGCGCTTCGAAAACGGCACGCCCGGCGGCACGGCTCAGGACATAGCCGTCGATGCCAAGACGCAGGACAGGTCCGGCACCAACGCAAAATGGTCGAAGACCGTGCGTCCGCCGCGTCTGGGCGGAGCCGAGCGCGTGGGCGTGTTTGCCACGCGCAGTCCGTTTCGCCCCAATCCCATCGGCCTCACCTGCGTCAAGCTCGACCGTGTCGAGCTTACCGACGATGGTCCCATCATCCATGTGCTGGGGGCCGATCTGCGCGACGGCACGCCCATCTACGACATTAAGCCCTACATTCCATTTGCCGACTGTCACCCGGATGCGACGGGCGGCTGGATTGAGGACGCGCCGTGGCAAGAGCTCGATGTTGAGTTCCCGCAAGCGCTGAAAGATACGGTCCCGCCTGCAAAGCTCCCCGGCCTGGTCGAGGTCCTTCGCCAGGATCCGCGCCGCGCGGGTAGCAAGCACGAGCCAAACCGTGTTTATCACTTGGCATACGCCGGACTCGACGTGTCTTTTACCGTTGACGAAACCAGGCTGACGGTGGTCGCCGTCAGCGAGGCGCAGGACTAACCGGCCATTCGTCTGCACCCGCCAAATTAAGAGCCAAGCCCCATGCCAAAACCGCCCACGCTGATGGACAATAACGCCTACCGAAACAATCCGCTTTGCACGGGAGCTCAGCATGAAATACGACTTTACCTCGCTTATCGACCGCCACGGCATGGACGCCATCGCCGTTGACTCCTGGGGTGAGATTCCCGGTATGGCTCCGAACGCACCCGACGAGGGCTTCGACCGCATCCCCATGTGGGTAGCGGACATGAACTTTGCCACGGTGCCCACGGTTCAGGAGCACATCATTCAGCGCGCCCAGCATCCCATGTTTGGCTATTTCGATCCGCGCGACGAGTACTTTGACCGCATCATCGAATGGCAGAGCCGCCGCAATGGCGTTAAGGGCCTGCTTCCTGAGCATATCGGCTACGAAAACGGTGTGCTGGGCGGTGTCGTGTCGACGCTGCGCGCGTACGTCCAGCCGGGCGATGCGGTGCTGGTCCACAGCCCCACCTACATCGGCTTTACCAAGTCTATCGAAGCCGCGGGCTATCGCATTGTCCACAGCCCGCTTAAGCTCGACGACCAAGGCGTGTGGCGTATGGACTTTGAGGACATGGAGCAAAAGCTCGCCCAAAACCACATCCATGCCGCGGTGTTCTGCTCGCCGCACAACCCTTGCGGCCGCGTATGGGAGCGCGACGAGATCGCGCGCGCCATGGACATCTATCGCCAGCACGATTGCGTGGTGATCTCGGACGAGATTTGGTCCGATATCATCCTGCCGGGTCACAAGCATATCCCGACGCAGTCGGTGAGCGAGGATGCCCGCATGCGCACGGTTGCCCTCTACGCGCCCAGCAAGACGTTTAACCTGGCAGGCCTGGTCGGCAGCTACCACATCATCTATAACGAGACGCTGCGCGACCGCGTGTGCGCTGTGTCCAACAAGACCCACTACAACGAGATGAATGTCCTCTCCATGCATGCGCTTATCGGTGCCTACCAGCCGCAAGGCTACGAGTGGGTTGATGAGCTCAACCAGGTGCTTGCCGGTAATATCGAGTACTTCTGCAGTTACGTGGACGAGCATTTTGAGGGCGTGTCCTATTCGCGTCCACAGGGCACCTACATGGTGTTTCTGGACTGTACCGAGTGGTGTCGCGAGCATGGCCGCGATATTCAGTGGTTGCTCGACGAGGGGGCGCGCGTGGGCGTGGGGTATCAGGACGGCCGTCCGTTCCACGGGCCCTGCCACATTCGCGTGAATCTGGCGCTGCCGCTTTCGCGCGTGAGGGAAGCGTGCGACCGCCTGGACTGCTACGTTTTTAATGCACGGTAAGCGGGCGATGCATGCGGGGCCTTCTGCCGCGTCGGCTGGAAGGCCCCGTATGGGTAAAGCGTCTGTAACCATTGAGCGCGAGCGCGGTTCCGTCTGCTATTATTTTTTGCACTTGAGTCTGTAAACAGGATTGTCTGGAGCTCGATGAAAAGGCCTCGTCGCTCGCTTGCCATATCGTTGTTTGTTGCGCTTGCAGTGGTGAGCGTCTTTGTCGTGGCGATAGCTGGTTGTTCCGGCTCGAATGACGGAGCCTCGACATCTGCATCAGAAGGCACGGCAGGCTCGCGGGCCAAAGACGATAACCTCAAGACGCTCAACGTCGGCAGCGACCTCTATCCGCCGTTTGTGTATAGCGACGAGTACGGCGATATTGTCGGCCTGGATGTCGAGATTCTGACCGAGGCTTTATCCCGCATTGGTTACAAGCCAAAGTACCAGCTGATCGACTGGGAAAAGAAGAAAGAGCTGCTGGCGAGCGGAGAGCTCGATTGCGTCATGGGCAGCTTTAGTATGACGGGTCGCGAAAGCGAGTATCGTTGGGGCGGTCCGTACCTTGCGAGCCGCCAGGTGGTCGCGGCCGATCCCGAGAGCGATATCTACACGCTTGCCGATCTTGAGGGTAAGGTCGTGGCGGTCCAGTCTACCACCAAGCCCGAGTCGATTCTGCTCGATCGCACCAACCAAAACGTTCCGCAGATCAAGGAACTCTACAGCTTTTCGGATCGCTCATGCCTGAACCCGGCGCTCGTCGAGGGCCTGGTCGATGCCATCGCCGCGCATGAGTCCTCGCTGCTTACTTACGAAAAAGACTATGGCGTGACGTATCGCATTCTGTCTGAGCCGCTGCTGGAGGTTGGGTTGGGCACCGCTTTCGATCTCAACGACACGCGCGGTATCGACGTTAAGCTCACCCATTCCTATCAAGAAATGCTTGCCGATGGCACCATGGAACGCCTGGTGTCAAAGTACTTTGATGACCCTTCGCCTTTTTTGAATGTGGAGGGCCTGTCATGATTGATGCGTCCGACCACACCGCTCAGGAGCGGGGCGATCGTTCGCCACGGGAATGGCTCATCGTCGTCCTGTTGGGGATAGCGCTCTCGATTGTTGCCGGCGTGACGAGCTACGCCTACACGACAGCTCAGGCCGAGCAGCGCTTTGCCGACGTTGTCGATTACGTGGCGACACAGAGCCTTTCCTACGATGCGTTCAACAGCGCCTATGCGACCAAAAACCTGATTCGCGTTATGGAGATCGCCGGAGAGGCGGCGCGCGATATGGAGCGCGACGGCTCGGTGGATAACGCTACGTTGGAGCAATATGCTGACCAGTTTAATGTGACAGCGCTGATCGTAACGGATGCATCGGGCAACTTGGTGTCCGAGTCCTCGAAGGATGACGTGGGCTACGAGTCGCTCGCTGCGAATCTCAAAGAGGCGCCTGTGCTGGAGGTGGCAGCCCATCCGCTTAAGTCCTATACCGCTCGCATTACGCTTGCGGACGATTCGGTCGCGGACATTGGCTGCGTGGCCCGGCAGGATGGCGAGGGCATCGTTGTCGCGGTGAGGCACCAGAGCGCCAAGGCGGTCGCGAGCAATACACTCAAGTTACAGAGCCTGCTCGATGGTTATGAGACCATCGATAGCGGCAGTATCGTGATCGAAAACGACGGCATGGTCGTTGCGACCAATGCCGTTGAACCCACCATATCGGGCGTGTTCGATTTGCCTGCGACGGATGCCATCGTTATCGACGGTATCAAGGAGCGTTGCCTGGCCGGTAAGGTCAGATTGGTCAACGACAGCGGTGAGTGGTATCTGGGCACATTTGGTAAAGCGCGCGATTTTTACGTGTACACCTATGCCCCCGCGCGGCGTTACTTCGAGGTCGTCGCCGTTGTTGTTGCCAGCGTGTTGGCGCTCTACGGCGGTGTTATAGCCACTGTTGTGATGGCGCGCCGCAGCGCCGAGCGCCAACGCTTGACCGACCTGTTGCTGCAGGAGCGCGACTATGGCGACAAGCTGGCAAAGGCAGCGCGCGAAGCCTCTTCTGCCAACTCTGCAAAGACGGAGTTCCTGCGCCGCATGAGCCACGACCTGCGCACGCCCATCAACGGCATTCGCGGTATGGTCGAGGTGGGCAATGCCAACGCGGACGACTTGCAAAAGCAGACGGAGTGCCGCTCAAAGATTTGGACGGCATCGGGATTGCTGCTCGACCTTGCGAACGAGGCACTCGATATGAGCCGCTTGGAGAGCGGGCAGGTCGACCTGAATCTCGTGCCTACAGATATGGTGGCCCTCAACCGTGAGGTGTGCGATATTCTGGAGCGCCAAGCCGAGGAGCGCCTGGTGACAATTATCTGCGACCAGCAGACGCTCGATCATCCCTATGCTCGGGTGAGCGTGACGCACCTCAAGCGCCTGTTGCTCAATATTGCCGGTAATGCCGTCAAGTACAACCGCCAGGGCGGCTATGTTCGCCTGACATGCCGCGAGGTGGAGCCGGTGGACGGTGTCCCCGTCTATGAATACACGATCGCCGATAACGGCATTGGCATGAGCGAGGAGTTTCAACAGCACCTCTACGAGCCGTTCAGCCGCGAGGAACAACAGGTGGAAGGTGCTTCATCGGGAACTGGCCTGGGCGCGTCTATTGCCAAGCAGTTGGTCGAGCTTATGGGCGGAACCATGAGCTTTACGAGCGCCTTGGGGCAGGGGACGACGTTTACCATTTGCCTGCCGTTTGAGAAGTGCAAGAGTTCCGAGATTCCCCAGGCAGTTCGCGTGGATGCAGGCGACAGCGACGTGCTCCAGGGCCTGCGCGTTTTGCTCGTAGAGGATAACGACCTGAATGCCGAGATCGCACAGTTTACGCTCGACCGCGCCGGTGCCGTCGTGACACATGTCAAAGATGGCGAGTCTGCCGTCGAGACGTTTGCCGCGAGTGCGCCGCACGAGTTCGACGTGGTATTGATGGACATCATGATGCCCGGCATCGATGGCCTTGAGGCCACGCGTCAGATTCGAGCGCTCGATCGCGAGGACGCCGCGACCACGCCGATTATCGCCGTGAGCGCCAATGCCTTTGCCGACGACCGTAGGCTTTCGCGCAAGGCGGGCATGAACGCGCATCTGAGCAAACCCGTGAGTTCTCAGGATCTCGTTGAGGCGCTTGCGCACATAGCCGCCGCTTCGTAAGCATATGGCCCGGTTCCAAGGTGGGTTGGAACCGGGCCATATCGCTATTTGCAAGACCTGCTTTTAGGCTTACTTTTCATGGATCTGCTTGCCGCAAAGATGCTCAATCGAAATCTCGTAGAGTTGGACGCCCTTGATGTCTTTGGCGATTTCCTCCTCGACTTCTTCGGCGGAAGGGTAATACTTAAGCGCGAGCTGGCGGACTTTGTCCTCGATAAACGCGGGGGCCTCATCTACCAGACGGCAACGGCCAAAGACCACGGTACTCATAACATAGGGAGCCCAGTCATCGTCCTTGTACCACTCGTTGCCGTAAACGGTAAAGCAGACTTTGTCATCACGCCTGAGTGAATCGACCTTGTGGCCAGCCTTGGCGCCATGGAAATAAATCTTGTCGTGCTCGGTGTCAAAGAAGTAGTTGACGGGAATGGCGTATGGGTAGCCATCATCGCCGTTAACGGCAAAGACGCCGCGCTTACAGGTGGCCAGCAGCTCGCGCGCCTCCTTGTCGGTGATGGCACGTTTCTTTCGGCGTAAGGGTCTAAACATCGTCGGCTTCCTTTCTAGCTGTGCATGGCAGTTGGGCACAAACTATAGCGAAACAGTTCCGTTTTGCTTGATGCGGGCGAGCATGCTTTTGAGCTTGTTAAAGTCGAGCGGTTTGGGCAGATGGGCGTTCATGCCGGCATCGTGTGCCGCCTTGGCGTCCTCGGCAAAGGCATTGGCGGTGAGCGCGATGATGGGGATGTCGGCTGCATCGGCCTTCTCGCTCAGACGAATCGCGCGAGTTGCCTCGTAGCCATCCATACCCGGCATCATGATGTCCATCAGGATCGCATCGAAGCTGCCGGCGGGACGACTAGTGTATAGTTCGACCGCTTCTTTGCCGTCGGCGGCGCGAGTTACGACGATGCCTTCGCTTTCGAGCAGGGCCTGGGCAATTTCGGCATTGAGCTCGTTGTCTTCGGCCAAAAGAACGTTCATGCCGGCAAGCGAGCAGCTGATCGCCTGCTCGTCCGCACCTTCTCTTGCCTGAGGGTTCTTGTCGATATCGAGCGGAATCTGGACGTTGAACGTACTTCCCACGCCGACCTCGCTCGAAATCTCAATCGTGCCGCCCATCATGTCTATGAGCGATTTGACGATCGGCATGCCCATGCCAGTTCCCTGAAATTTACTGCGGGCATCGTTGCCCTCTTGGGCAAACGGTTCGTAGATGTGCTTAAGAAACTCGGGCGACATGCCGATGCCGGTGTCCGAGACGCTAAAGCAGAAGAGCACCTGGCTATCATCGATCGGTTTAATCTGCGATGTAAAAGCGACAGTTCCGCCATCTTTGTTGTACTTGATGCTGTTGTCGAGCAGGTTGATGATAATCTGACGTACATGAGTAGGGCTTCCCATTACATGTGGATTGCAGAGGGGATGTGCGCTTTGATCCTGCATCGTAATATTGCGATCGGAAGCGCGGAGCTTGCACAGCACGATTGCATCGTTGCAGAGATCTTCGAGGTTAAATGAGACACGCTCAAGCGTTAGCTTACCATTTTCAATCCTGCCCATTTCTAGAATGTCGTTGATGAGTGAGAGCAGATGGTTGGCGGCGATTCGCGCCTTAGCTCGGTTTTTACGGGCGGCATCGACATCGTCTTCGTGCAATTCTTCAATTTCGATGAGCCCCAGAATGCCGTTGAGCGGCGTGCGGATGTCATGGCTCATGCGGGCGAGAAAGGCCGTTTTGGCCGCATTGGCGGCGAGTGCCTTGTTTTGCTCTACTCTGGCTCGCTGCAGGGCCCAGGTTAGAACCGCTATCCCAGTCAACAGTACACCGACGATGATGACGACAATCGAACTACGATGACGATATATAAACCTGAACGCGTCTGATTCCTGTGCGCTATACGACGTAGAGGAATAATTGCTCGCAGAAAGCGATTCTCCGGCGTTGATGATGCCCTTGTTGACGATACTCAATAATTCGGGATTTCCGCGTTGCATAAGGCAAGAGAGTTCGGCCGTGCGTGAGAGTTCCTGTATCTCGTAGTCTCTGATATCGTAGCTATCTCGGATGGTTTCCAGCCGTGCGTTGGGAACAACGATGCAGCTTGATCTTCCGTCCTTAAGGGCAGAAAGCATGTCGTCTGCAGACGGATACTCGGTTACATTTGCATTTGGAAACATAGTTTCCAATTCGTTGCGGTTGACGATGGAAAACCCTGTGCAACAGATATTGCGGAGATCCTTGTTGAGATCGCTGGTGGCGTGGATGGCGGTAAGAGAGATCGTTCCCATCGAAATCGATTGAACGGTCCCCATTTGCTCGGCAAGCCAATAGTCGCGAAATGCCGGTAGGGCGATGTCGATATTTCCCTTTGAGAGCGCTTCCGTCATTTGCTGGTTGCTTGAAAAAGCGAGCGTGTGTACGGTAATGCCAAATTTGTCGTGGAGCGTCGTAACGAGTGAGACGAGTGACCCTTCCATTTCTCCGTTTGCATCTTGGTTGCAGAAGGGGAGATTGTTGTTGAGATAACCAAGTGTAAGCGTGTTGTTATTGGCCTTGAGCCACGACCGTTCGGAGTTGGTAAGTGATGCGGATCCGCTATTTTGCGCCGAGTAGTTGGATTTGACTTCGTCGTTGTAGCGCGGGTTGGTGCGGTTGATTGCCGCCATGGCCGAGTTGATGTCGTTCATCAGATCGGGGCGGCTTTTGGGAGCGGCAAAATAGTAGTCACTCGAGCCTACGTAGAACATGGGCGACGCATCGGGCGACGAAATGGTGTCGTTCATGATGACGGCGTCGACCTCGCCGTCTGAAAGCGCCTCAAAGAGGCCGCCGCCGGTGTCGACTTCTTTATAAGTACAGGTGACACCTTCGTTGGCGAGCCACTGCTGGCCGACAAAGGTTTGCATAACGCCAGGGTTGCAGCCGATGGTAAGGCCCTGGAGCGCCTGGGGGTCACCCTTGGCCAGATCGTCGCGATCGGGCCTGGCGTAGATGTAGTAGCGCTCGGTGCCCTCGGGGTTCGAGGAAAAGAGTAACTTTTGCTCGCGTTCTACTGAATGCGAGATGTTGGGCATGAGGTCGATTTCGCCCTTCTCGAGCATGTCCATGAGCTCGGTGAAGGTGCCGGACACGTATTCGTACTGCCAGCCAGGGGTGTAGTACGAGAGGGTCTGGAGGTAGTCGTAGCCCCATCCCGAGAGGCGTTCGCCGGGGGTGCCATCCTGGAACCCCTCGTTGTTGACAAGCCAGCCAACGCGGACTGTCTTGACCTGCTGGTCTGAGTCAGCGGCAAAGGCAGGTGCGGGCAGGACGGCGCTCAGTACGGTGAGCGCGGCAAGCGCGACGGCCAGGGTGCGATATAGAGCTAAGCGAAGGACAGCGGAAGGTTTCACATGCAATCCCATCGAGTCGAGACAATACCGCCTAAGGATACCAGCTCAGCCACCCTAACACCCGGCAGATGGGTAGTCATTGGGGACGTTCTTAAACGACTAGTCACTGGGGACACTCTTTGCCGGAGTTGGCACTTAGGGACGTTCCTTTTGTGCCGGCAGTTGGGGACAGTCCCTTTCTGCCGACACAAAAGGAACGTCCCCAGCTGCCGGTTGTGGGACAATACCGAGCGAATGTGATTGGGCGTCTGGGAAAAGGGGTCGCGATGAACAAGTTGAGGACGCTTGCCGACGTGTTGCGCCAGGCTGGCTTTGCGCGCATCACGGGCCTGTTTCTCGTCTTCTATCTGCTGTGCTCGACGGCTGTCTGGCTGTCCGAGCCCACGACCCTTACGTTTGGCGATGGACTCTGGTTTAGCTTTGAGACTGTATCGACGATCGGCTTTGGCGATATCCCGGCCGAAACTCCGGTTGCCCGCGCTATCACCGTCGTTTTGAGCGTCATCAGCATCTTCTACATCGCCATGCTCACGGGCGTGGCGGTGAACTACTGCAATACGCTCATCAAGATGCGCCAAAAGGACACCATGGCGCGCTTTATGGACGATCTTGAGCACCTGGAAGAGCTCGACCGCGATGAGCTCGCCGACCTGTCGCGCCGCGTGCGCGAATATCGCCGACGCCAACGCTAGAGGGGCGCCGCACGCCACGATGAGGGGGACTGAATATGAATATCACCGTGTATCTGGGTGCCAGCGTCGGTAATGACCCGGCGTTTCTGCCCGCGGTGCAGGAGCTGGGCAACTGGATTGGCGCCAACGGACACGCGCTGGTATACGGCGGGTCCAAGTCGGGTCTGATGGGTGCACTCGCCGATAGCGTGCTCGATGCCGGCGGCTATGTGACGGGCGTGGAGCCGAGCTTTTTTATCGAGGCCGAGTTTCAGCACGATGGCATCGACGACCTTATCGTGACGAGCGGCATGACCGAGCGTAAGGCCAAGATGATCGAGCTCGGCGACGCGTTCATCGCCTTCCCGGGCGGTACGGGCACGCTCGAGGAGATTGCCGAGGTCATGTCCGCTGTGTCGTTGGGGCATCTCGATGCGCCGTGCATCCTGTACAACCTCGGGGGCTACTACAACGACCTCAAGGCGTTGCTCGAGCATATGATCGATAAGGGCCTATCGAGCCCGCAGCGCCAGCAGGGGATTTACTTTGCCGATAACCTGCACCAAATCGCATCGATTATCGACAACTAGGCCTCGGGCCTGCCGCGCGTGCGGCGCCCAACGGTGTCGTTCGCGGCGCAGATGGTTAGCCCGCCCGCGCCGTGCCCGCCCTACAATAAAACGTAACTATGTCGACTTTGACCGCGGGAGGACCCGATGGATAACCTTGCCAAACCCACAAACCGCGCGCTGTTTTTAGTTAGCGTTGCCGTGACCGGTGCGTTCGCAGGTGCCGCGGTCTGGCTGTTCTTTTTCGCGATGGAGCACGGCATCGACTATCTATGGACCGAGATTCCGCACGCGCTGGGCGTCGCTTCGCCCGAGCTTGCCAGTGGCCCGTTTGGCTTTTTGCCGTACCCGTTTTTTGTCTGCCTGCTGGGCGGCCTGCTGATCGGTCTGTACGAAAAGCTTACGGGCACCAAGACCGATGACCTCAACCAGGTGATGGCTAAGGTTAAGCAAGACGGGCGCTACCCGTATGACAACCTGGGCAAGCTTTCGCTCGCGGCGTTGCTGCCGCTGCTGTTTGGCGGAAGTATTGGACCGGAGGCCGGCCTGACTGGTGTTATCGCGGGTCTGTGCAGCTGGGTTGGCGACCGCATGCGTCGCTTCGGCGCCGAGTTTAGGGAGCTTACGCTGCTGGGTACCCAGGCCGCGTTGACGGCGCTCTTTACCGCGCCCGTCTTTGGCTTTGTGGCACCGCTTGCCGGTAGCGCCGACGGCCAGGGCGAAGACGCCGACGATGAGTCCACGTCCGGCGAGATCACCATCAGGCTGCCCAAGGCGCAAAAGACCGTGGTTTACGGCATCGCGATTGCCGGCGGCCTGGGCACCTACCTGCTGCTCGGCCAGCTTATGGGCGGCGGCATGGGTATGCCGAGGTTCGAGGCTGCCGTGGTGGGCAACCTGGAGCTTACCTGGCTCATTCCTCTGTCGCTGATTGGAACAATCTGCGGCTGGCTGTACTTTGTCTCTGAGTACGCGAGCGAAGCGTTTGCCCGTGCCATAGGAGAGCGTCCTGTCGTTAAGGCAATGCTGGCTGGTCTGGCGCTCGCCATCTGCGGCACGGTCCTGCCCTACACCATGTTTGCCGGCGAGACCCAGGCCGACGTGCTCATGGAGACCTATCTGACCATCCCCGCCGGTGTGCTTATCGCGACCGGTCTGGTCAAGGCCATGCTGACGCCCACCCTCATCAACCTTGGTTGGCGCGGCGGTCACTTCTTCCCGGTTATCTTCTCGGGCGTAAGTCTGGGCTATGGCCTTGCCATCCTCACCGGCGCCGATCCGGTCTTTTGCGTTGCCGTCTGCACCGCCTCGACGATGGGCGCCGTTATGCGTCAGCCCGTCATGGTCGTGGGCCTGCTGCTCATGTGCTTCCCGCTCAAGGGTATCGTCTGTATGATCATCGCCGCCGTTATCGCCGCCGGCATTCCGCTGCCCAAGCCGCTGCGCAAGTAGTACGGTGGCGCACGCCGGGGACATGCCGTTTGCCACGGATTTGCGGGAGGGGGGGCGATCACGCCCTTCGTGGATCGAGACTCGCGTGCTTACAGATCGCGTACTCGATAAACCTTGGTGCTGACGGTGCAGCTGATTGCACATAGCGC
Organism: Collinsella sp.; assembly: GCA_022739635.1. GTDB lineage: Bacteria > Actinomycetota > Coriobacteriia > Coriobacteriales > Coriobacteriaceae > Collinsella. The sequence goes on from JAIIUG010000014.1 coordinate 31,300, forward strand.
GAGGGTAAGTGTGGCGATGCCTGCGCACGGACAGCCAAGAACAGCAGGGTCGGGATTCGCTCCGGCAAACGACATGAGCCAGTTGCTGATGGGGTTGGAGGAGCTCAACGTGGCGATGGCAAGGCACCAGAGCAGGGCAAACAGGCCAACGGATAGGCGCAACGCCTCCATGTGTCCAAAGCGAAAGAACAGCGGCTGTGCCAAAAACACCATCATGAGGGAGATGAGCATCGATGCTGCCGAGGCTATTGCGATCTCAAAGACGGTTTGTACCGTCGAAGTCACGCCCGCACTGTTGAAGAGCGGAAGAACGATGATGCTCAAAAGCGCGGCGGCGCACGCCATGACAGTCGAGAAGACAACGATGCACAGATAGCGGGCACAAATAATGTCTTTGCGCGAGATGGGCAGCGTTGCCCGATAGCGCTCCCATCCGTTTTGATTGTCGTAGCCGGCCAGCGAGTTCATGACCATGATGGGTGACATGGCACTGACCGCGCAGGCGCCAGCACTCATGCCAGAGTCACCGTCCGATGCGTTGGCGAGGGTCAACACGACGAAGATGAACAGGCCGACACCCGCGATGCTCGGGACGAGCGTGCGGACGATGGCGAGCTCAGACATAAAGGCGCGTTTCATTTCGAAGCCCCTTTCAGCATGAGGCGAAGATAGTCATCAATGGTTGCCCGGTCGCAGGGAATCTCGGGGAAGGCCTCGAGCACATCGCGACGGTTGGGCACGAGCACGTCCACGCTATAGGCGTGGTGGGCGGCACGGGCGCCTTCGACGCAAGCCATGAGCTCTGCGGCCTGTGCTTGGGTGCAGTGGGCGATGCCGGCTCGGTCGGTAATGTCCTCGCGCGGCAGGTCAAACACAATCGATCCGTTATCGATGCAGATGACGCGGTCGGCAGTGCGATCGAGGTCGGACGTAATATGGCTCGAGAGCAGCACGCTGCGTTGGCCGTCGGAAACAAAGGCGAGCAACTCGTCGAGCAGTTCCTCGCGCGCCATGGGATCAAGGCCTGCGGTGGCTTCGTCCAAAACGAGCAGCTTGGCATGGTGGCTGAGCGCACAGGCGAGCTGCAGCTTCATGCCCATGCCGCGGGAGAGGTCCTTGACCTTTGTCTTGGGGTCGAGGCCAAATCGGTCGATGAATCCGGCGAACGTTTCGCAGCTCCACGTGGGGTATGCCGGGCCTACGAGCCTCTCGACCTGGCCCACCTTGAGCGTGGAGGGGAAGGGACACGTGTCCAGGACGAGGCCGATGCGGGAGCGCAGGTGGCGCTGCGTCTCGTCGGGCGCGTCGGCGCCATAGCGCTGCCCAAACAGGTGCACCTCGCCGGCATCGAGCTTTATAAGCCCGAGGGCGGCGCGAATGGTCGTTGTCTTGCCGGCGCCGTTTGCGCCCACAAAGCCGACGATCTGGCCGGGTTCCACGGCGAGCGTGACGTCGTGGAGGGAAAAGCGGTCGCTCACACGGCGCGATACACCTTTGAGTTCTAGCAACTTTTGCATGGTATAGCCTTTCTTGCAGATGGCTACTGCATGGTTTCGGGGGCTACGAGGTCGAGCATCTCGTGCAGCTTGTCGCGCGTGACGCCCAAGGCTTCGGCTTGGCTCGCCGCTTTCGCAAGCAGCTCTTCGATATGGCAGAGCTGGTTTTCGCGCAAGAGTTCTTGGTTGCCCTCGGCGACAAAACAGCCCTTGCCCTGCACGGTGCAGATAAAGCCGAGTTGCTCCAGGTCGGCGTAGGCGCGCTTGGTGGTGATGACACTCACGCCAAGATCGCTCGCGAGTGCACGGATGCTGGGGAGTTTGGCTCCCGCAGCGAGCGCGCCCGAAAGGATCTGAGCTTTGACTTGCGAGGCTATTTGCTCGTAGATGGGCTTGTCGCTCGAATTGGATAGGATGATGTCCACAGCGGCTCCTTAGCTGTTGGGCTACACGTGTATATAACCGGTAAGCACAGTATATATACACTATACACAGTTATGCAAGAGCCAAATGTGGAATAGACCGCCGGTGCCGCGCTTGCTCCAAAACAATCTCAATCTGTAACACCTGGGTCCGTTTTGGGTCGCCTGCTGTTACAGATCGAGATCTTATTTGCCCGTCTGCCTATTTGTCTCAATCTGTAACAGTAAGAGTCGATTTGCGCGGCTAGATGTTACAGATTGAGATTGTGCCGGCGGGCCTGTCCGTTTGTCTCAATCTGTAACAGGTGGAGGCTCGAAACCCGTCTTACTGTTACAGATTGAGACGATCCTTGAGGCGGCTGCCCGGTGCACGGCGAGCTCGGCTGATGAATTTGTCCTGATAGGTGCCCTATGGCGGGATTTCGCGGCTACAATAATACGGTTACAACGACGTAATGCACTCAATGCAAGAAAGGATCCGCATGGCAAGCCTGTCGGATGAAATCTCGTCGCGCCGCACGTTCGCGATCATCAGCCACCCGGACGCCGGTAAGACCACGCTTACCGAGAAGCTGCTGCTCTATACCGGCAGCATCCAGACTGCCGGCTCGGTTAAGGGCAAGAGCTCGGCCAAGCATGCCGTCTCGGACTGGATGGACATCGAGAAGGAGCGCGGTATCTCCGTTACCTCCTCGGTGCTGCAGTTCACCTATAACGGCGCCTGCGTCAATATCCTCGATACCCCTGGTCACCAGGACTTCTCGGAGGATACCTACCGTACCCTTATGGCCGCCGACGCCGCGGTCATGGTCATCGACGGCGCCAAGGGCGTCGAGGCCCAGACCAAAAAGCTCTTTAAGGTCTGTACGCTGCGCCACATTCCCATCTTCACCTTTGTGAACAAGCTCGACCACGAGGCTCGCGATCCGTTTGAGCTCATGGAAGAGATCGAGAACGTCCTGGGCATCAATACGTATCCTATGAACTGGCCGATCGGCAGCGGCCGCAACTTCCGCGGCGTGTTCGATCGCCAGACCCGTCGCGTCATTGCCTTTGAGGGCGACGGCCATGCCAACGCCACCAAGAAGGTTGCCGAGGTTGAGGCCGAGCTGGGCGATCCTTCCATGGACGAGCTTATTGGCGAAGAGAACCATAAGAACCTGATGGACGACATCGAGCTGCTCGATGGTGCCGGCGACGAGCTCGACTTGGATGCCGTGGCCTGCGGCAAGCTGAGCCCGGCGTTCTTTGGCTCGGCGCTCACCAACTTTGGCGTGGAGCCCTTCCTTAAGGAGTTCCTGCGTCTGGCCCCGACGCCGCGCGCCTATACCGATACACTTACCAGCGAGCCGGTCGATCCCTGCCGCGACGACTTTAGCGGCTTTGTCTTTAAGATCCAGGCCAACATGGACAAGAACCACCGCGACCGCATCGCTTTTGTGCGCATTTGCTCGGGCAAGTTCGAGCGCGGCATGGACGCCTTCCACGTGCAGGGTAACCGCAAGCTCAAGCTTGCCACGGGCACGTCGATGATGGCCGATGACCGCGCCATCGTGGACGAGGCGTACGCGGGCGATATCGTGGGCCTGTTCGACCCGGGTATCTTTAGCATCGGCGACACCGTGTGCTCCGGCAAGCGCCATGTGCAGTATCCGCAGATCCCGACGTTTGCCCCCGAGATGTTCGCTCGCATTACGCAGGTCGACACGCTCAAGCGCAAGCAGTTTGTGAAGGGCATGGAGGAGCTTGCCCAGGAGGGTGCCATCCAGATCTTCCGCGAGCTGGGTGCCGGCATGGAGAGCGTCATCGTGGGCGTGGTCGGCGTGCTGCAGTTTGAGGTGCTCGAGCGCCGCCTCAAGGCCGAGTACCGTGTTGAGGTTCGTCGCCAGCCGCTGCCCTATACGGACATCCGCTGGATTCAGAACGACCCCGACACCATCGATATCCCGGGCCTTTCGCTCACGCGCGACACGCTGCGCGTCGAGGATATGCGCGGCGGTAAGCTGCTGCTGTTCACGAGTCCTTGGAACGTGGATTGGGCGACCGACCATAACCCCGACCTCATCCTGTCGGAGTTTGGCAACGTAGCCTTTTAGCGCGTCGGTGCGGTGGCCTTGCGGGGCTGCCGCGCCGTTTGCTTGCCTGCAGCTGCGTGAGCGGCTATCATACCCACCGTTGCCTCAAGACCGGGGCGGCCGAGCAGTTCGGGTCCGATATCCTGCTCGTTAAACCTAAAACCAAAGGAGTACATAATGATCAAGAAGGTCATGGAGGACTACAAGGTCCTGTTGCGGAGCATTCCCGCGGCAACGGTTTCGCTGTTTTTCGTGAGCGTCATCATGATGAACCTGCTGGCCAACAAAGAGCTTATCAGCCTGCCGTATCTGGCGCTCGACTGCGGCTTTGTGGTGAGCTGGGTTTCGTTTTTGTGCCAGGACATGATCTGCAAGCGCTTTGGCGCCAAGGCATCCATCAAAATCTCTATCCTCGCGCTGCTGGTCAACCTGGCCGTGAGCCTGTGCTTTTGGGCATGCTCGCTCACGCCCGGCATGTGGGG
>JAIIUG010000112.1:0-5771 GCA_022739635.1 Collinsella sp.
GTTTACGTAAAAGAAAAGCCCCCGTTGCCGGGAGCTTTAATCTCAAATGGTGCGGCGTATAGGATTCGAACCTATGACGTTCTGATTCGTAGTCAGACCCTCTATCCAGCTGAGGTAACGCCGCGACTTGTTGACTATTATGCACATTGACTGAATATGGGTCAAGCAATTTTTCGAAAAAAGTTATGAAATTGGATTTTTACTCATTTGACGCAGTCGATCGGCTCGATACTTTCAAACACGGCAAAAGCAACTTCTCAAGTATGTCGACATATAAGAAAAGCCTCCGTTACCGGAGGCTTAGAACCCAATTGGTGCGGCGTATAGGATTCGAACCTATGACGTTCTGATTCGTAGTCAGACCCTCTATCCAGCTGAGGTAACGCCGCAACGCACGGATTATTATGCACGCGAGCCCCCGATGGGTCAAGCGACAATTTGAAAAATTTTTACGAAGCGCTGCTTAAGTTGTCGTGCGGATCCGCACCGGCTTCGCCCGCCTAAAAGAAAAGCCCCCGTTGCCGGAGGCTTTCAATTTCAATTGGTGCGGCGTATAGGATTCCGCGCATCCGCTTCGCGGATCAGCACCGGCTTCGCCCGCCTGCCGGCGGACTCGCCCGCTCGCTACGGACGCTCCGCGTCCGCTTCACGCTCGCGCCTCGACCGAGGTTCGAATCCATGCGGCGTCTGCCTAAAAGAAAAGCCCCCGTTGCCGGAGGCTTTCAATTTCAATTGGTGCGGCGTATAGGATTCGAACCTATGACGTTCTGATTCGTAGTCAGACCCTCTATCCAGCTGAGGTAACGCCGCAGCGCAAGACATATAAAACCACTTTAGTTCGTTAGAGTCAAGCAAAAACTCAAACTTTTTTTCGCGCGAGCCGCAATTTGTCACGCTGCACCACAAGCATCAGCGCTTCTCGTGCGATCGATTGGCTTTTCGATCACATCGAACCCGGCGCCAAGCTCCCCCAGAAGCGACCGCACCCGTTGGGCACAGTCGTAGTCGGCAAACGAGATGCTCAGCATTTGGGCCACCTGATTAGAAGTTCCAACGCCATAGAAGTGCTCAAGGACAACAAGCGCCTCATGCGCCACAAAGGTCTCGACCACATGCGGCGACTCCTCATAGCACCATTGCGTCAATGGTCCCTCACTCGTCTGCCGAACCACCAAGCCACCCATACCCGACGGCTCGCACGTTACCAGCAGCTGCTCCCCGCCCTCATCGCTCTGGAACAAAACAACCCGCTCGTCGAACAGCTCCATCACATCCCCTTTCTCTTGCTCTTAGTTAGCAAAAGCATAGCAGGTAGATGCATGTATACAGAACGTCTGTTCGTGTGTTTTCTATCGAGCTGTCCTCACGGCATGGTATAGCCGTACACAAAAAGGGCGCCCCTAAAAGGAGCGCCCTCGCAAATCGCCTATGCAGCTAGTTTACGCGACCGGCTCGATCTTCTCGAGGCCGCCCATGTAGGGACGCAGAACCTCGGGGATCGTGATGGTGCCGTCGGCGTTCTGGTAGTTCTCCAGAATGGCAGCCATGGTACGACCAGCCGGCAGGCCGGAACCGTTAAGGGTGTGCAGGTAGCGCGAACCCTTGAAGTTCTCGGGGTCGCGATACTTGATGTTGGCACGACGGGCCTGGAAGTCGCCGCAATTGGAGCAGGAGCTGATCTCCTTGTAGGCGTTGTAGCTCGGCAGCCAAACCTCGATGTCGTAGGTCTGACGGGCAGAGAAGCCCAGGTCGCCGGTGCACAGGCTAATCACGCGATACGGCAGGCCCAGCTGCTGCAGCAGGTACTCGGCCTCGGCGGTCATGCTCTCGAGCTCCTCGTCGGACTCCTCCGGCTTGGCAAACTTAACCATCTCGACCTTGTCGAACTCGTGCTGGCGAATGATGCCGCGGGTGTCGCGACCGGCGGAACCGGCCTCCTCGCGGAAGCAGGGGGTGAAGGCAGTGTAGCGGCGAGGCAGAGTGTCGGCGTCCAGAACCTCACCGGCATGCAGGTTAGTCAGTACGACCTCGGCGGTAGGGATCAGGAAGTCGTCGCCCGAGACGTGATAGGCGTCGTCCTCAAACTTGGGCAGCTGGCCCGTACCGAACATGGTCTGACGCTTGACGACGATGGGCGGCCACCACTCCTTGAAGCCACGGCTCGTGTGCGTGTCCAGGAAGAAGTTGATAAGGGCGCGCTCCAGGCGGGCGCCGGCGCCACCGAGAACGGTGAAGCGGCTGCCGGAGAGCTTGTTGCCACGCTCGAAGTCGAGGATGTCCAGATCGGTGCCCAGATCCCAGTGCGGCTTAAAGTCGAAGTCGAACTCGCGCGGGGTGCCCCAGCGGCGACGCTCGATGTTCTCGTCCTCGTCCTTACCGTACGGGGTGGCCTCGCACGGAATGTTGGGCAGGTGAGACATGAAGTCGTACTGCTCCTGCTCAAGAGCGGTACGGCGCTCGGCCAGACCGTCGATCTTCTCGTTGACGGCGCGCACGGCCTCCTTGGCGGCCTCGGCCTCGTCCTTCTTGCCCTCCTTCATCAGGGCGCCAATCTTCTTGGACTCGGCGTTACGCGTGGCCTGGAGCTCCTCAACCTCGGTGATGACGGCACGGCGCTCGTCGTCGAGTTCAAAGAACTTCTCGCGATCCCAAGACGTCTGGCGATTTGCCATGGCGGTATCGATGGCATCGGGGTTCTCGCGAACAAACTTGATATCAAGCATTAGATCCTCCGGCGATATACATTCCATTTAGGTTGCAACCTTGTACATGTATGGGCAAGTATATACTTATGAGCGTTTACGACCCAACCCAACTACGCAAGAAGGCACCCAATGGACGCAGTTTTTTCCTTTTTGTTTGGCACCCGCACCGGTTTTGCCATCCTTTTCGCCGGCGGCATCCTGCTATTTGCGATTCTTGCCTTTGTAATGGAGAAGCGCACCCATAAGATGTACGTCGACCGCGGCCCCAAGTCCGAGGACGAAGAAGACAGCTTCTGGGACTAACCGACCAAAAAGGGACAGGTTTATTTTGGTCGGTTTTATCTGGGCAAACGCAAGCGCCTCGCAACTGGAATTGAGCCAGTTGCGAGGCGCTTTTCGTACATACGACAAAACCGCAGGAAAAACCTGCCAAAATAAACCTATCCCTTTTTGATCAGCTTACTGGAGAGTAGCGTCGATGGCCTTGACTAGGGCGCTGCGCATGCCGGCGTCCTCGAGCGCGACGACGCCCTTGATGGTGGCACCGCCGGGCGAGCACACGGCATCCTTCATCGCTGCGGGATGCTGACCGGTTGCAAGCTGCAGCTTTGCCGTACCCAGCACCATCTGGCTCACAATGCGATAGGCATCGGCGCGCGGAATACCGTGTTTGACGGCCGCATCGCCCAGAGCCTCGATCGCCATGGCGACAAACGCCGGAGCGCAACCGCCCACGGTACCGCCCACAAACAGCAGACTCGAATCGAGCTCGACCACCGTGCCAAGCTTTCCGAGCAGACCGAGCACCGTGGCACGCTGCCCATCGCTAAGCGTGGAAGCCTTCTCGCAGGCGATAACGCCCTCGCCCACCGAAACCGGCGTGTTGGGCACCGTCGAGATATGAGCGACACCTGGCAGGACCTGTTCCCACTTGGCACTATCCCAGGTCCAGGCGACCGAAAGGACGACCTTGTCGGCAAGTGCGTCCTTGAGTGGAGCGAAGACCTTCTCGATCATGTACGGCTTGACCGCCGCAACCACGATATCGGACGCGGCAACAACCTCCGCCGCATCATGGCAGGCAGCCATGCCCCGCGCCTCGCAACGCTCGACCAGAGCATCGTAACGGCCTGCGCAGGCGCACATGTCGCCCGCGGCCACGCCGGCGGCAATCCAGCCATCGGCCATAGCACTCGCCATATTGCCAAAACCGACAAATCCGATCTTCATATCACACAGTCCTCTCAGATGCGTTCCTCAAAAAACGAAAGTCATTGTCCCACGCTATTGTTTCGTATTGCCGACCTACTTGTGATACGGCTCGCCACGGCTAATCTTGCAGGCGCGGTAGATCTGCTCCAGCAGCACCACGCGCGCCAGGTTGTGCGGCAAGGTAATGCGCCCAAAGCTGAGCATCTCGTCGGCGCGGGCGCGCACGGCATCGCTCACGCCGTCCGATCCGCCGATTACAAAAGCGATGTCGCTGTTACCTCTCAGCATGAGGTCATCGAGACGGGTCGAGAGCTCCTCGCTCGAACGCTCCTTGCCCTCAATGGCCAGCAAGATCACATGCGCTCGAGGCGGCAGAGCGGCAAGAATCGCCGCCCCCTCCTTGTCGCGCGCGGCATCCACGCCGCCCGCCTTGGCCGGATCGATATCGGCAACCTCGCGCATATCCACCTTGGCATAGGCGCCTAGGCGTTTGGTGTATTCGGCGCACGCGTCCTTCCAAAAGCGCTCTTTGAGCTTGCCAACGCAAACAACGGTATATTTCACGCGCGTCTACTCCTTCGACTCGTTCTGAACTTTGCCGGCGGTCAGCATCTGCTCGAACATCGAGGCCGACTGCGAGAAATCACTCGGCAGCACGACCGTCGAGGTTTTGCCCGTGCGAGCGAACTCCGTCATCATCTCGGACCACTGCGTAAACATGAACAGCTGGTTGGCCTCATCGTTGCCGACGCCCGTCTCCTGGATGATCTCGAGCGAATCTTTGATGCCCAGCGCAATGGCCTTGCGCTGGTTGGCGATGCCCTCGCCAGCCTTTTCCATTGCCTCGGCCTCGGCGGTCGCCTCGGTAACGCGCTTGATGCGATCGGCCTCGGCGAGCTCCTGCGCAGCGGCGCGCTTTCGCTGGGCGGCATTGATGTCGTTCATGGAGTTCTCGACCTCGGTCGGCAGCGCGATCTTGGTGATAAGTGTCGACACGAGGGTGAAGCCGTAGGCGGCCATTTGCTCGGACACGGTGGCGTTAACGTCCTTGGCGATATCGTCTTTTTTGGCAAAGACCTCATCGAGCGTGTAGACGGGGATGGAAGAGCGCAGGGCATCGGTGATGAAGTCACGCATTTGGTCGACGGGCTCCTGCAGCATGTAGTAGCTCTTGTAGATGCCCGAATCTGCCGGGCCGGCGCCCATGTCATAGCTCACGTGGTACTGAGCAGAGACCTCAAGACCGATAGTCACGTTGTCCTGGGTCTTAACGTCGATGCCAAAACCGTTTTTCATGGTGCGCAGACTCACCGTAGCGGCTTTGCGGTCGATCACGGGCACCTTCATGTGGAAGCCCGCGTTGACGATGCGGTTGAACTTGCCCAGGCGCTCGATGATCACAGCATGCTGCTGTTCAACGACGTAGCAGGCGTTGGGGAGCAGCAGCAACAGGATGATGATGGGAATCAAAAGGCTGGTAAGGGCGGCGATGATACCGGAAAACAGCATGGTCTCTCCTCTGATAGGCACACGTTGGCATTAGGATACCCGTCCAAGGAGATCGTGCATAACAAAAAAGCTCCCATTGCTGGGAGCTCTTTCATTCAATGGTGCGGGCGAAAGGACGTCCGCGTATCCGCTGCGCGGATACGCACCGGCTTCGCCCGCCTGCCGGCGGACTCGCCAGCTCGCTAAAAACGCTCCGCGTTTTCTTGACGCTCGCTCCTTCGCAGGTTCAAGTCCCCGCGATGGGCCCATAACAAAAAAGCTCCCATTGCTGGGAGCTCTTTCATTCAATGGTGCGGGCGAAAGGACTTGAACCTTCATGGGGTTGCCCCCATACGGACCTGAACC
>JAIIUG010000113.1:0-5643 GCA_022739635.1 Collinsella sp.
ACCTACGGCACCAACTCCGAGTTCGGCTTTGATTACCTGCGCGACAACATGGTCACCCGCTCCGAGCAGCGCGTACAGCGCGGCCACCATTACGCCATCGTCGACGAGGTCGACTCCATCTTGATCGACGAGGCCAGAACGCCGCTCATCATCTCGGGCGCCGGCACCAAGTCCGCCAGCACCTACAAGGACTTCGCGCGTGCCGTGCGCGGCCTGGAGCGCGGTGAGGACGTGTCGCACGACATGCTCACCGCCACCGAGGACGTCGAGCCCACGGGCGACTACGTCATGGACGAGGCCAAGCACACCATCGCCGCCACCGAGCGCGGTCTTAAGAAGATCGAGCGCCGTCTGGGCATCGAGGACATCTACGCCGACCTTTCGGGCCAGCTGGTCAACCACCTGCAGCAGGCGCTCAAGGCCCAGTACATGTTCCACCGCGATAAGCAGTACGTGGTTACCAACGGCGAGGTCAAGATCGTCGATGAGTTTACCGGTCGTATCATGGAAGGTCGCCGCTATTCCGAGGGCCTTCACCAGGCCATCGAGGCCAAAGAGGGCGTGCTCGTGCGCGAGGAGAACCAGACCCTTGCCACCATCACCCTGCAGAACTACTTCCGCCTGTATGACAAGCTCTCCGGCATGACCGGTACGGCACTCACCGAGGACGCCGAGTTCCGCGAGATCTACAAGCTGCCCGTCGAGGTCATCCCCTCCAACAAGCCCGTTCAGCGTGTTGACCACGAGGATCTGGTGTACCGCACCATCCAGGCCAAGTACAACGCCGTTGCCGACGACGTCGAGCGACGTCACGCCAAGGGCCAGCCGGTCCTGGTGGGCACCGTCTCCATCGAAAGCTCCGAGAAGCTGTCGGCCGCCCTTACCAAGCGCGGCATCGCGCACGAGGTCCTCAACGCTAAGCATCACGAGCGCGAGGCCCATATCGTTGCCCAGGCCGGACGCTACGGCGCCGTGACCATCGCTACTAACATGGCCGGTCGTGGTACCGATATCCTGCTGGGCGGCAACCCCGACGAGCTGGTGCGCGAGCGCCTTGAGTACGAGGGGCTGACCATGGAGGACGTGACGCCCGAGCAGCTCGAGCAGTTTAACGCCGAGGCCAAGGAGACCTGCAAGGCCGAGCGCGAGCGCGTGCTTGCCGCCGGCGGCCTGACCGTCATCGGCACCGAGCGCCATGAGTCCCGTCGTATCGACAACCAGCTGCGCGGCCGCTCCGGTCGTCAGGGCGATCCGGGCGAGACCCAGTTCTACCTGTCGCTCGAGGACGACCTCATGCGCCTGTTCGGCGGCGACAAGATGGACCGCGTCTCCAAGATGATGGTCACCGCCGACATGGGCGACGACATGCCCATCCAGCACAAGATCATCTCCAAGGCCGTCGAGAGCGCCCAGCACAAGGTCGAGAGCATCAACTTCTCCATGCGCAAGAGCGTTCTTGAGTACGACGACGTCATGAACAAGCAGCGCCAGGTCATCTACGCCGAGCGTAACAAGATTCTGGATGGCAAGGACCTGACCGACCACATCACCGAGGTCATGCACGACACCGTGTACCGCTGCGTGCAGGAGTTCTGCACCAAGGACAGCCACGATGGCGAGCGCGATCTCGAGGGCCTGCGCAAGTGGGTCGTGGAGCTGACCGGCCATATCGATACGCCCAAGTTCCCCGACGAGGATTACGAGGCCCTTGCTGCCGATGTCCTGGCCTACGTTGAGAAGTGCTACAACATGAAGGCCGAGCGCCTGGGTGAGGACCTCATGCGCGAGCTCAACACCCAGGTCATGCTGCGCGTCATCGATACCCGCTGGATGAACTACCTGCAGGAGATGGACTACCTCAAGACCGGTATCGGACTGCGCGGCTTTGGCCAGCGCGACCCGCTGGTCGAGTACAAGACTGAGGCTTATGGTGCCTTCCAGATGCTCGTTGACACCATGTACGAGGATTACCTGCGCACCGTTCTGCGCATCGAGATCAAGGCCGCCCCGCAGGCCGTGGAGCACAAGGAGGACCCCGCGCTCGAGGGTGCGCGCTTCTCCGGCCCCGCCGACGTCGATGGCGACAACGGCAGCTCGGTGCTGCGCAAGCAGGCACAGGTTCAGGCTCGTACGGCCGTCCAGGGAGGCCCGGCTGCTGTCAACAACGGCGGCAAGGTGACCACCTACCGCAAGTCCGAGAGCGATGACCCTTATGTCAACGTGGGCCGCAACGACCCGTGCCCCTGCGGTAGCGGCAAGAAGTTTAAGTACTGCCACGGCAGGAATCGTTAATGGCTGAGGCTTTAGAGGTAACGCCCGCCGAGCTGGACGCGTTTGCGGACCGGCTCGGCGAGGTCGAGTCGTATCTTCATTTGGACGAGAAGCGCACGCGCGTGACCGAGCTCGAGGCAAAAAGCGTGGCCCCCGGCTTTTGGGATGACGCCGACGCCGCTCGCGCCACCATGGAGGAGATCGCTCGCGCCAAGGAAGATATCGCTGCCGTGGATACCGCGCGCGGCGAGCTATCTGACGCCCGCGCGGCGCTGGAGCTTGCCGAGGAGATGGGCGACGACCCCGATGCCGCCGCATTGCGCGAGGAGGCTGCCGCTACGGCAGAACGCCTGGCCCGCGCTATCGACGAGCTCGAGCTTTCGAGCTGGTTTACCGGTGAGTTCGATCACGGCGACGCGATTGTGACCATCAAGCCCGGACAGGGTGGCCTGGAGGCACAGGACTGGACCTTCATGCTCTTTAAGATGTACATGAAGTACTGCCAGCGTCGCGGCTGGAAGGTCACCATTAACGACTGCCCCGCGGCTGAGGTCATCGGCATTGATCGCGCGACCTTTACCGTCGAGGGCAAGGACGCGTTTGGCATGCTGCGCGCCGAGGCCGGCGTCCACCGTCTGGTGCGCATTAGCCCCACCGACGACAAGAAGCGCCGCCAGACTACGTTTGCCGGCGTCGAGGTCATCCCCGTGCTGCCTGACGATATCGACATCGAGATCAGTCCCGACGATATCCGCGTGGACGTGTATCACGCGAGCGGCCCGGGCGGCCAGGGCGTCAACACCACCGACTCCGCCGTACGCGTGACGCATTTTCCCAGCGGCATCGTTGTCACTTGCCAAAACGAGCGCAGCCAGATTCAGAACAAGGCCGCGTGCATGCAGATTCTCAAGGCCCGTCTGTACGAGATCGAGCTCGAGAAGCGTGCCGAGGCGCTCGACGAGATCCGCGGGCCGAAGACTACGATCGGGTTTGGCAACCAGATTCGCAGCTACGTGCTCTACCCGTACCAGATGGTCAAGGACCTGCGTACGGGCGTGGAGACCAGCAACGTCGAGGCCGTTCTTGACGATGGCGATCTGGATCCGTTTGTAATTGGCTATCACCGTTGGGCTACCGGCAACGCCGATGCGGAAGGCTCGGACGCCTAGGCACATGGTTGGCTCCGGGTCGATGCAAACACTTCGCAGGGGTGGTATTTGCTCGGTGAATCGGTAGAATCGAATGCAGCAAGAAGTTCAAAGCGCACTCGTTTGGGTGCGCTTTTTTGAGGGAGGCAGCATGGCATATCGTCTGGACATCAAGCGCATTCTTTCGCTGAACTTCTTTCACGATCTGCCCAAGATTATGCTGGGCTGCGCTCTGGCCGCTATCGCGACGGACCTGTTTTTGATCCCCAACGGTCTTGCTGCCGGCGGCGTTACGGGTCTCGCCACGATTATCCAGGCGGTCGGCGCCTCGCATGGCATATCGCTTCCCGTTGGTATCCAGACCATCGTGATGAATGCCTTGCTGCTGCTGGTCGTTATGCGCGAGGGCGGCATGTTCTACGTGGTCCAGACGGCGACGGGTTTTGTGCTGCTGGGCTTTTTCACCGACCTGTTCGCTCCGTTTGTGGCGCCGCTGGCACATGCCGACCTGATGCTGCCCGCTATGTGGGGCGGCATTATCACGGGCATCGGCTACGGCATGGTGTTGCGCGCCGGTGCCAACACTGGCGGCTCCGACACGATCGGCCAGATCATCTCGCGCAACACATCGCTGCCGGTGGGCTCCACCGTCATGGCGATCGATGTTGCCGTGTGCGCGCTGTCGGCCCCGGTCTTCTCGGTCGAAAACGCGCTGTATGCGGGCCTTTCGATGGTCATTAGCGGCTACGTGATCGATGCCGTGGTCGACGGCGGTAACAGGCGCCGTATGGTGCTCATCATCTCGGACAAGTTTCCCGATATCGCGGCCGACATCATGTATGGCCTGGGTCGCGGCTGCACCAAGTTTAAGGCGACCGGCATGTACTCGGGTGCCGAGAAGCCGGTGATCATGGTAATCGTGAGTCGTCGCGAGCTCAACACGCTCAAGACGATCGTGCGCGAGCGCGACCCGCGCGCCATCGTGACCGTGGCCGACGTCACGGAAACCTTCGGCGAGGGCTTCAAGGACATTAACGCGTAGGGTCGACTGCGTTCCATCCAAAAGACGTTCACATTGGTAAACCGTTTCATCAGCGGTTCTGCCTGCTCAATTGCTCAAATAATGATAAATACTCTGGTAAAGCTTCCAGTTTCCAGCATAATGAATGGCGTACGTGCATCGCGGCTGGGTTGGGACGACCTTCTGTGCCGTGCGCATCTTGTCTAAAGAGGATGAAAGGAAGGCACAATGAGCGACGAAGAGCTCAAAAAGGTTGCCAACGAGGTAAGGAAGGGCATCGTCACCGGCGTGCACGCTGCCAAGTCCGGCCATCCGGGCGGTTCGCTCGGCGCTGCCGACATCATGACCTATCTGTACTTTGAGGAAATGAACGTCGACCCGGCCGACCCCCGCAAGGCCGACCGCGATCGCTTCGTGCTTTCCAAGGGTCACTGCGCGCCTGGTCTGTACGCCGTGCTCGCCGAGCGTGGATTCTTTCCCAAGGAGGATCTCGAGACGCTGCGCCACATCGGCAGCCACCTGCAGGGCCATCCCAACATGAACGACACCCCGGGCGTCGACATGTCCACCGGCTCGCTCGGCCAGGGCATTTCCGCCGCCGTGGGCATGGCCGTTGCCGCCAAACACTGGGGCGACGACTATCGCACCTACGCCCTGCTGGGCGATGGCGAGAGCGAGGAGGGCCAGGTCTGGGAGGCCGCCATGTTTGCCGGCAACCAGCAGCTCGATAACCTCTGCGTGATCGTCGACCACAACGGTCTGCAGATCGACGGCCCCGTCGAGGAGGTCAACGACCCCATGCCGCTCGCCGACAAGTTCCGCGCCTTCAAGTTCCATGTGGTGGAGCTCGCCGACGGCAACGACTTCGACCAGATTCGCGCCGCCTTTGCCGAGGCCCGCGCTACCAAGGGTCAGCCGACCGCCATTATCGCCGAGACCACGAAGGGCAAGGGCGTCTCCTTTATGGAGAATCAGGTGGGCTGGCACGGTAAGGCCCCCAACGATGAACAGTTTGAGCAGGCCATGGCAGAGCTCACGGCCGCCGGAGAGGAGCTCTAGGATGGCAGACGTCAAGAAAATCGCCACGCGCGTAAGCTACGGCGAGGCCCTCGTCGAGCTCGCCAACGAGCACGATGACTTTGTGGTCCTCGACGCCGACCTGGCCGCCGCCACGCAGACCGGCAAGTTCAAGGCGGCCTGCCC